>JAGQXA010000995.1 GCA_020436865.1 Saprospiraceae bacterium
ATATGCAAAAAAGACTAAAGTGTTAGCGCTTCGGAACGGCCATTTTCAGGGCCTCCTGGTAGGAGATCTTGGGAAAGACCTCCAGCTTGCCTCCCACCGTAGCATCGTAGATCTCGCGTTCGTCGCGTCGATAGTGGTAGTTGGCCAGGTGATACGACACTTCCGAACCGTACACATCGGCCAGCTGCCATTTCTGCCCCTTGAAATAATCGGGATGGAAATGGTTGATGTCCTCTCCCTCGTAAACCTGCGTTTCGTGCGACTTCCCACTCTGCTTGAAGCTGTGATCGACCCCGACCAGAAACACCCGCCGGAAGCCCATGTAGTAGGCGATCTGCAGCGCCACATAGGTTACGGTATTGCCTTCGCAGATGGGTTGGGTCAGATCGTCGTAGAACGACCAGGTATTGAGGGTATGCAGCCGGTACAGGTGATCGCGATCGGCCACCACCCCGGCGCTGGCCGTGTAGGAAAGGAAGGTCGGAATGCCCAGGCGCTCGAACTCCTCGCTGCTCTGTTCGATCACCAGCCCGTTGGTCGACACCAGGTAACTCAGATCCAGATCGACCCGGTCGAACAACAGGTAGATCTTGTTTAGCCCGAAGGTATGGTAGTCGGCCAACGGCGCCAGGTCCATCTTGTTGAGCGAAGGCCCGTTGCCGAGAATAAAACAATCCTGCCCGGCATGCAGGCCTTTGAACTTCCGCAGTTGCGGGGCATACTTGCGCCGCCAGCGAAGGTACCGCCGAGCCTCCTTGATCTTGTCGCCGAATGCGCCCTGGCCCAATAACCGAACGCCGAAAAGGGCTCCTTGTGGTCGTGACATGGTTGGTTGGTTAATTGGTTGATTGGGGAATTGGGGAATTGGGGAATTGGGGAACCTAATCAACCAATTCCCCAATTAACCAATTATCTATAGATCTTTCAACACCGAGCTGATCCCTCCATCGAGCTGAATATTGGCCCCATGCAGGAAACCGCCGTTCTCCGAAGCCAGGAATACGGCCAGCCGGGCGATATCTTCCGGCTCGCCGATGCGTTGCACGGGATGCAGCCGACGCAGGGCGTCAATCGCTTTTTCGTCGTTATTGAACCCTGCGCGCAGCATGGAGGTATCGATCGCGGCCGGACTGATCGCGTTTACCCGGACGCGGCCTTCGAGATCGACCGCCAGCGCCCTGGTCAGGCCGATCAGGGCGCTTTTACTGGTGGCGTAGCTGATAAACTTCGGCTTGGTCAGCTGCTGATGAATGCTGCCGATGTTGATGATGCATCCTTGCTGGGCTTCGAGCCGCGACAGGAAGAGCTTGCTCAGCAGCATCGGTCCGGTCAGGTTGACGTTCAGGGTTTCCTGCCAGTCGTCGAGCTGAATGTGCTCGAGGGAGTCGAGCTTCTGCACGGCGGCATTGTTGATCAGCACGTCGAGCCGCGGTATCACGTTATCGAATATACTGGTAAACCGCACCCGGTAGGCAGCGTCTTTGACGAACTGGTTCAGATCGAACTGGATAAAGCGGTCGCAGAGACCCTGAAAGTCGTCGCGCAGGTCGAGTCCGTAGAC
>JAGQXA010000996.1 GCA_020436865.1 Saprospiraceae bacterium
GACGACACCGGTTTGGATGAGTTCCGGGAGTGGCTGAAAGACAAAACGACGCTCATCGGAGGACAGTCGGGTGTCGGGAAGTCCAGTCTCGTGAACAGCATACAGCCGAGCCTCGACCTGCGCACTTCGGAGCTTTCGGACTATTCGGGGAAAGGTATTCACACCACCACCTTTGCCGAAATGTTCCCGCTCGATTTCGGCGGCTACCTCATCGATACGCCGGGCATCAAAACGCTATCGTTCAATAATCTCGAGCCGATGGATGTGGCCCACAACTTCCGCGAGTTCTTTGCGCTTTCGGAAGAATGCAAGTTCGGAGGAAGCTGCCTGCATCGCAACGAACCCAAATGCGCTGTCAAGGCCGCCGTGGAATCCGGCGAAGTCAGCGAACTGCGCTACATCAACTACCTGACCATCCTGGAGGAGATCGAAGATCAGAATTACTGGGAACGGCACAAGGAGATATGAGATCGACAACCTCAAAGGGCCTTCCGTAGAGTCGGAAGATGAAAAATAGCGGTACCTTTGTCCGTGCAAATCCAATCAGTCATGCCGTACCAAAGCAGAAAACGAAACTACCGCAGCCGCCGCGAACGCACTCAGCGCAGCACCCGCAATTTCAAGGTGGTCATGGTCTTCGCCTTGTTGGGCTCGGCGGTTTGGATCTTTAAGATCCGGTACGACTTGTGGTCGTACATCAAAACCTACTTTTACTAGTAGAAAGAGGAAAGATAAAAGATGAAAGACTTGCGGTCGGATCGCTTTTCGCGATCCGACCGCTATCGTTTCACCCCTCCAGTCGTTCGATCAGGCTTCCGGAGATTCGCAGGAAGTCCATTTCGGTGATGATGCCGATGAGTTCTTCGTCTTTGACGACGGGCAGGCATCCGATCTTATTCTCGCGCATGATGTGCAGGGCCTCCACGATGGTCGCTTTGGGCGACACGGTGATGGGGTTGGCGATCATGATGTCCTTGACGGTGCCGAGTTCTTTGCCGTTCAGGCTATTCTTGCGCGTGAAATAGCGCAACAGCAGGCGCGAGGTGATGAGACCGACGAGATTGCCCTTGGAGTCTTCGACGGGCATGTAACGGATCTTGCGCCAGTCCATCAGTTCGGCGACGAGTTCGATGACGTCGTCTTTCTGGACTGTGAACAGGTCGGTTTCCATGAATTCTTCGACCTTCAGTTTAGACGGGCGGTATTCCTCCAGATCTTTCAACTCGGGCATTTCCCAGGTGTGGATGGGCATTTCCTTGACCTGATTCTTGTAGGCGTAGGCGGTCATGACGGTGACCGCCTCGTCGCGGGTCACCCGTTTTTTCAGCTTGGTGAAGGCACGAAGTTGCCAGCGTGCGCCATTGGTGTGCATTTTGGCGCGGGCTTCGATGATGCCCAGATAGCGATCGATATCTTTGCCGGCGACTTTTTGACTTTCCAGTCCTTCGCGGGCGATGGGCAGCAGTTCTTTCAGGATGAGGTCGGGAGCGCTGATCTTGCCGTCCTGGAACCAATTGAACTTGGAATCGATACCGAAGCGGGCAGCTTTGCCGAAGTTGTCGCTCACGTCGTCGAAGGAGAGGTGTTCGCGGATATCGTGTACCCGGGCGGCCATGCCTACCATAGCGCCCAGCCAGAAGGCGGCGTTGGCCACTTCGTCGATCACGGTCGGTCCGGCCGGTAATACGCGGTTTTCGATGCGAAGATGGGGCTTGCCGTTGGCGCTGACGCCGTAGCAGGGCCGGTTCCAGCGGTATACAGTGGAGTTGTGCACTTGCAGGGCCCGCAGTTTGGGCACTTCACCCTTTTGGATGAGCTCGAGCGAATCTTCGGTGACGTCGCCGGCCAGCAGCACGCGGAAGCGGGCGATATCTTCGCGATAGATTTCCATGATGGACTCGTGCACCCAATCCTTGCCGAAATGCACGCGCGGGCTGCGTTCGCGCAGGTGCTCATGGGTGGCGCGGGTATCGAGCGCCTGTTGGAAAAGAGCGATGCGCGTTTCGTGCCACA
>JAGQXA010000997.1 GCA_020436865.1 Saprospiraceae bacterium
CCGTTTTTGACGGTCAGCGTTTCGAAGCGTTTGAGGCCGTTCTCGAGCGTGTGGAGGAAGGCCCGTTCTTCGCCCTGGATGATATTGGCTACCGATTCCTGCTGAGCCTTCAGTTCGGGGAACACTTCGCCGAATGCCTCTGCCAGCTGCGGCACAATGCGGTAGAGGAAGGGCTCGCGCAGGTCCAGAAAAGAATAGTAGTAGCGCACCGCCCGCCTCAGGATGCGACGAATGACGTATCCGGCGCCTGTATTGCCGGGCAATTGGCCGTCGGCCACGGCGAAAGCCACGGCGCGAATGTGGTCGACCACTACCCGCATGGCGATATCCGATTTGGCCGATTCCTCGTACCGGCCCTCGTATTTTTTACCACTTGCCTGTTCGACGAAGCGAATGAAGGGCGAAAACACATCGGTATCGTAGTTCGAGCGCTTGCCCTGGATGGCCATGGCCAGGCGCTCGAAGCCCATTCCGGTGTCGACGTGTTTCTCCGGCAGTTCCTCCAACTTGCCGTCGGCGCGCCGGTTGAACTGGATGAACACCAGGTTCCAGATCTCGACGACCAGCGGATTGTCCTGATTTACGAGGGTCGCGCCGTCGACCTGAGCGCGCTCTGCTTCGGAGCGCAGGTCGATGTGAATCTCGGAGCAGGGCCCGCAGGGGCCGGTATCGCCCATTTCCCAGAAGTTGTCCTTTTTGTCGAAATACAGGATGCGGTCTTCCGCGATCCACTTTTTCCAAAAGGCCACGGCTTCGTCGTCGCGCACCAGGTTTTCGGAAGCGTCGCCCTCGAAAACGGTCACATACAGGCGATCCTTCGGTAAGCCGTATACCCCGGTGAGCAGTTCCCAGGCCCAGGCGATGGCCTCTTCCTTGAAATAATCGCCGAACGACCAGTTGCCCAGCATTTCGAACATGGTGTGGTGGTAGCTGTCGCGACCGACCTCTTCCAGGTCGTTGTGCTTGCCCGACACCCGCAGGCACTTCTGCGTGTCGGCGATGCGGCGGTGACTGGGAACCTGGTTGCCCAGGAAGAAGTCTTTGAACTGGTTCATCCCCGCATTGGTGAACATCAGGGTGGGGTCGTCCTTTACCACGATCGGCGCCGAAGGCACGATGCGATGCTCCTTCGAAGCGAAGAAATCGAGGAATTGCTGGCGTATTTCTTTTGCAGTCATTGCTGGATGTTAGATCTTGGCTTTGCCCGCCGTTCCCGATTAGATCGGGATGGCGAAGGCGGGAATCTTGGTCGGCCCTCCGTCCAAAGGGCAAACCTTAACTAAAAGTGCCGAACCTTTTTCACTTTTGCCACCTTGTCCGACAAATATCGTCGCTTTCGGAGCCGGACTCAACAAAAAGTTGGAAAAAAACGGCCTTGAAAAGCAGCCGCAAGTCCAGGCGAAAAAGCGATCGAAGTGTTAAAAATGTAGACCTTGCTCGGCGCCAATTTGAATTCTTTTAGCTTTGTCCGGCCAAAAGTTTTCCACAATTTGTCGAAAATGTGGAAAACTCCGGGGCAACTCACTAACTTTCAGGCAGTTATTTTGGGTAAAAATTTGGTAAATCGGAAACCACGCACTAATTTTGACCCCTGCCACGGAGAGAAAACCTACATTTGACGCCCTCATTTTGAACGTTTTAGCTCAAATTTGAGGGGGGCAAATTTAGGAATTTAGTCAAGAACTAAACACTCATGGGAAAAGAAAAATTTATTTACAACACCCAAACATTACGGTACGAGAAGGTTGAGGTAACCAGTAAGGAGCGGATCCTTAAAATTTTTGGTTTTATTTGTGCCGTTGGGGTGAGCGGGGTTTTGTTCACCCTGTTGATTTGGAAGTTTTTTCCCTCCCCCCAGGAGGAAGCCCTCCTTCGCGAGATCTCGCAGCTCGAAACGCAATACCATAAGCTCAGTGACGAATTGCTCGGCATGGACAAGGTTCTGGAGAACATCCAGGAGCGCGACGCCAGCGTACACCGCATGATGTTCGGGATGGACCCGATCGACCGCGACGTGTGGAACGGCGGTGTGGGTGGTTCGAAAAAATACTCTGAGATCACGCGCTACCCGAATTCCAGCGATTGGCTGTTATCGACGATGGAAAAGGTCGACCGCCTCAAGCGTCAGATGAAGATCCAGTCCGAATCGCTGGATACCGTCATCTCGCTGGCGCAGGATCGCGAAAAGATGCTGGCCTCCATTCCTTCGATCAAGCCGGTGCGGTCGGACAAGCTCAGCCGCAACATCAAGCTGCTGTCGGGATTCGGCTATCGCATCCACCCGATCTACAAGGTGCGTAAGCTCCATACCGGGATCGACTTTACGGCCCCGGCCGGCACGCCCATCCAGGCGACCGGCGACGGCAAGGTGGTCGAGGTCGACCACAAGCGCACGGGCTACGGCAACCACGTGATCATCGACCACGGCTACGGCTACAAGACGCTTTACGGGCACATGCATCGCATCGACGTCAAGCCGGGCCAAACCGTCAAGAAAGGCCAGCAGATCGGCCTGGTGGGCAATACCGGCGCCTCGACGGCTCCGCACTGCCACTACGAGATCATCTACAAAGGCAACAAGATCAACCCGATCCACTACTGTATGGACGGCCTGAGCCCCGAGGAATACCAAGACCTCGTCGAACTGTCCGCCGTCGCCAATCAGTCATTCGACTAAACCACTCTGACATATGTATCGTTTGCATACCGGAAAAGACTTCCTCCTGGGAAGTCTTTTTTGCATTCTGGCCCTCAGCGCCTTCCGGGCTAATGCTCAGGAACCGATCTCCCAAACCGAACCCGACGTCTCGCTCGTTTGCATCATCGGCGTGGGCGACATGATGCTCGGCACCAATTACCCGTCGACTTCCTACCTGCCCCCCAACGGTGGGAAAGACCTGCTCGCCGAAGTGCAGCAGATCCTCCGGGAAGCCGACGTTACCTTCGGCAATCTCGAAGGAACGATCCTCGACAGCGGCGGCACCGCCAAGCGCTGCAAGAATCCCGACCTTTGCTATGCCTTCCGATCGCCGGAAAGTTATGCCCAACACTTTGCCGACGCCGGCTTCGACTTCCTCAGCCTGGCCAATAACCACTCGGGCGACTTCGGTCCCACCGGCCGGCAACGCACCAAGGAGGTGCTCGACGAACTTCAGATCCGCTACGCGGGCCTGGCGGGATCCGACGAGCAGGCCGTGCTGGAAAAAGACGGTCTGACCTACGGATTTTGCGCCTTTGCCCCCAATAGCGGCACCTGCGACATCCGCCAGATCAGCCGCGCCCAGGCGATCGTGCGCGAACTGGCCGACCGCTGCGATATCGTCATCGTGTCGTTCCACGGCGGCGCCGAAGGCGCCAGCCATCAAAACGTGCCGCGCACGACCGAAACCTACTACGGCGAAAACCGCGGCAATGTGCACCAGTTTGCCCACGCAGTGGTCGACGCCGGCGCCGACCTGGTCTTCGGCCACGGGCCACACGTTACGCGGGCTGTCGAGCTGTACAAAGACCGCTTTATCGCCTACAGCCTCGGCAATTTCTGTACCTACGGCCGCTTTAACCTGCGTGGCCCCGCCGGCATCGCTCCGATCGTCAAGGTCTACACCGACACGGAAGGGGCCTTCGTGACGGGAGAGATCATTTCGACCTATCAGGCCAAGGCGCATGGCCCGAAGATCGATCCGCAACACCAGGCCCTGAAGCGGATCATGGAGCTAAGCGCCCAGGATTTTCCGGAATCGCCCCTGCAGATCGACGCCGACGGCCAATTGAGCAAAAAGACCAGCGACTAAACAGGCCCCGCATGCAATCGCCCGCTTCGTCACCGGATCCCCGCTTCTGCCCCAACTGCTCCGCCCCGATGCAGGAGCAGGACCGCTATTGCAGGCAATGCGGCCAGCGGTACTCCGACGGACGGGTGACCTTCGGCGAATTGATCCGCGAGTTTGTCGATGCCGTCTTCAATTTCGATTCCAAGATCTTCCGCACCCTGGCAGCGCTGTTGGTCCCGGGAAAGCTGACCAGAGAGTACTTTCAGGGCCGGCATCGCACCTATTTGCACCCCATCCGTATCTTCCTGGTGCTGACCGTGCTCTTTATGGCCATGGTAGCTTTCAATTCGTCGGATGTGGAGGTCAACCTGGGCTCGATATCCAAATACACGGAACGGGATTACCTGAAAGGCCTGACTCTCGCCAAGTTCGATACTGTACGAAACGAACTTCCGCCCGAACTGCTCAGCCCGGAAACCGACCGGGCCATCGACACCCTGGAGGATCGGCTACGCCAAAAGCTCGGGAAATTTCAGGATACGGTCTACATCAACAGCGTGCTGGAGATCTTCCAGGAGGACAGCGACCTCAATCCTATTCTCTTGCGCGACATGTATGAACTCGAGCCCGAGGAGCTGTATGAAAAATACGAGATCGACGGTTTTTTTGAACGCCTCTCCGTACAACAGGTGATCCGGTTCATGAAACGCAGTGGGAATTTCATGTCCTATCTGCTGGGCAAGATCAGTTGGATGATCCTCCTGATGATGCCCTTTCTGGCCTTGGTGCTCAAGCTATTGTATATCCGCCGGGGATACTATTACGTGGAACACCTGATCTTCTCTTTTCATACCCATTCGTTTGTCTTCCTGATCGGATCGATCGGATTGTTGGTCGGCCACTGGGCAAATGAAGGCTTTAGCGACATAGCGGGATTGGTCATCGTGGTCGCCTGCATCGTCTATCTATGGTTGTCGCTAAAGCGGGTGTACCGTCAAGGCTGGTTCAAGACCAGCCTGAAGTTTCTGCTGGCCAATTTATTCTACCTGGTCCTCTTTACCTTCTTTCTGATAATCACCCTGATCTTGGGCTTTTTTCTCTTCTAAACCCGATCTTTGCGGCCATAACCCAATGATCGCATGCATCCCTACGAACAGTACGAATTGGTGATCGGGCTGGAGGTACACGTACAGCTCAGCACGCGCAGCAAGGCTTTCAGTGCCGACGAGAACGCTTTCGGGGCCGAACCCAATACGCAGGTCGACCCCGTCTCGCTAGGCCATCCCGGCGCCCTGCCCCGCTACAACCGCGCCCAGGTAGAGAGCGCCGTTCGCCTCGGATTGGCGCTCGGCAGCCAGATCGCCCGGCGGCAATCGTTCGATCGCAAGCACTATTTCTATACCGATCTGCCCAAAGGCTATCAGATCACGCAGGATCGCGAGCCGGTATGTGTGGGCGGACGGTTGCCGATCCGCATCGGCGAGCGCTGGCAGGAGGTGCGCATTCACCACATCCATATGGAGGAAGATGCCGGAAAATCGCTGCACGATCGTTCCGAGTCCTATTCGCTGATCGACCTGAACCGGGCCGGTGTGCCGCTCCTGGAAGTCGTCAGCGAACCCGACCTTCGTTCGCCGGAAGAGGTCGACGCCTTCATGAGCGCCATGCGGCAACTGGTGCGCTATCTCGGCATTTCCGACGGCAATATGGAAGAAGGCTCGTTGCGCTGCGACTGCAACGTGTCGGTCCGCAAGCGCGGCAGCGATCAACTCGGCACCCGCTGCGAGATCAAAAACCTCAATTCGATGCGCTACGCCCGCCGCGCCATCGAATTTGAAAGCCGCAGGCAGATCGACCTGCTGGAACAGGGCGGCCAGGTCGTTCAGCAGACCCTCCATTTCGACCCCGCCACCGGTGTCACCTCCCCTTTGCGCAGCAAGGAAGATGCACACGACTACCGGTATTTTTCCGAACCCGATCTGCCTCCGATCGAGTTGAGCGACGAGTTCGTCGACGAGCTGCGGCGCGCCTCCCCTACCCTGCCCTGGGAATGGTACCGCCGCTTCCGGCAGGAGAACGACCTCAGCGACTACGATTCGGCCCTGCTTAGCGAAGAATCGGAGATTGCCGCCTACTTCCGGGAGCTGGCAACACAATCCGGCCAAGCCAAGGCAGCCGCTAATTTACTGATCAACAAGATCTTACCTCATTCGCGACAGGAACGGATGCCCCTGACCGAGTTTCCCCTTGACCTGACGCAACTCTGCGATTTCCTGGCCCTGATCGAAGCGGGCACCGTGAGCCATTCGGCCGCCTACCAGCAGCTCTGGCCCGCCCTGCTCGAATCGCCGGACCGCTCACCCCTCGACCTGGCCAAGCAGCTGAATCTGCTGCAGGTTTCGAACGTGGATCAACTGGAGGAGGTCGTCGAAAAGATCGTCGCGCAGTTTCCCGACAAGGTCAAAGCTTTCCGAAATGGCAAAAAAGGCTTGCTGGGCTTCTTCATGGGAGAGGTGATGAAGGCTACGCAGGGAAAGGCCGATCCGAAGATGGTCAAAAGGTTGTTGGAGGGAAAGTTATAGGTTGAAAAAGATACAAAGGTTGCAAAGGGGCAGCTTCGCTGGGGCGATCAATAACCCCCGCTTGATCAGGCAAACCCTGCTCCGAAGGAGCGCCGGAAGACCTCGTAGTGATCCCCCCCTCTCTAGCAAACGCCAGGACGCCACCGGACTCCCGACATCACCGCCCCAATCCCCCAATCCCCCAATAACCCAATAACCCAATTCCCCAATTAACCAATTCCCCAAACCAGAAACCGGGCTCCGGAAGGTCCGGGCCCGGCACTGGGGGTTTTGCTACACGCCAAAGC
>JAGQXA010000266.1 GCA_020436865.1 Saprospiraceae bacterium
CCCAGGGCAGAACTGTTCGACCACTTTCCCAGATCAAAATCCAGCAAGGAGAGGTTTCCGGAATACCGGGCTTTCTCGCGCCCGCCCGCCAGGTTGATCTGCATGTCCATGACCGCTTTTCCGATCGGCGTCTGCAACTCGCCATAGGCCACAAAATCGTGAAAGAAGCCGTCGTAATAGCCCGAAAAATCCAGGCGCCCCAGCCGGTCGAAGTTGGGCGGAGGGTTGAAGTTCGGAATGAGTTCGCGCAAGGTTTCCACCCGGGTGAGCAGCCGGTCGAGACGCAGGTTCATACTCTGCAGGTCGGGATCGGTGAGGTTGAACGAGCTGAAGTTCCCTTCGACATAGGTATCCTCCGCCAGGCGGATCTGCAGGTTCTTGCCTTTCAGGGTATTGACCTTGCCCAGCACCTGACCGCTGATCTCGACGATCTCGTCGCGATTGTTGCGGAAAAAGAGGTTGTTCTCCAGGCCCGGAGCAAAGACCATGATGTCGTCGATGTGTACCTTCGACCTATCGAAGTTGGCGTACATGCGCACGCGATTGGGGTAATCGCCAAAATCGCCGAACCGATTGTAGGCCAGAATGAGCGTGTCGCCTAGCCGGGTTTGAGGGGTCACGAGCGACATGCCGTACAGCTGCACGGAATCGGGCGACACCCGGGCTTCTTTGGCCGATAACTCCTCGAGCTGAAATCCACTCTGATCCTTGAAAGCGATCCGGTTCACTTTCCCGGCAAAGTTCATTTCGCTAAAGCGGAAATCGCGTATGTTGATCCCGATCTCATAGACCTCCAGATGCCGGTAGTTGAGGATCTCATCGGGCGTCAACTTGACCGGCTCCTTCCGGTAATTGTGCAATTCGAATTGCCCCTCGCGCAGGTCGAAGCGATCGACCGTCACGAGCCATTTCTGAGTATCGACCGGCATATCCAGGGTGTCGATCGTTTCTGCTATCAACTCCGCACCTGGCGCCGGCCCATCCTCTGCCGGCAGGGGAACTCCCTGATACTCCAGGACCGACACCTCGGGAAATTCCAGGTCGACCTGTTCGATCGAGATCCGCTTTTCCTGCAATTTGAACTCGTCGAAATGAAGCACGCCGCTTCCCACATAGACCGAAAGCGTCTTACCCGCCACACTGTCTTCTTTGATAAAGTGCACGCGATCGAGATAGAGTCGATCCAGATCGATCCAAAAGGGTTTGCTTCGTTTTTTTCCTTCGGAAGGTTCCTCCGTCGGCTTGATGAACAGGGCCTGCAGATTGTCGAGCGCCTCTCCCTGGTAGCGGGTCAACTTGAAAGTAGTGCCTTCGAGGCTTACCTCTTCGATGGCGATCCGCTTGCGGATCAGGGAGAACAGATTGGAATTGATGTTGACGTGAAAGCGCTCGCTATACAGCAGGGTGTCGCCGTGCAGGTCCTCGATGTACAGGCCGTCGAGGATCAGGCGGTCGAAGAAGGCGATGCTGACATGATCGAGCGTGACCTTGGTGTGCAGGGTGTTGGATAGCAGGCGACTGATGCGATTCACCGTCCAGTTCTGCACCGCAGGGATCTGCAGGGCAAAGTACAGAGCCAGGAACAACAACAGGACCACGGCTATCCCCGAGCGGAGGAGCCGGAACAAGCGCTGAGACCATCGTCTGGTCCGGCTTACGGGCACCTGAACCTCTTCGGTTCCCGGCTTTTGTTCTTGTTCGGGTCGTTGTTCCATGAAGAAAAGGAGGGTCCGGAGTTATGGAACCCCAAAATAACGCAAAATGGTGTAATTGACCGGGCCTTTAACCAAAGATTAGGACGCGAGAACGAACTCCACGGCCCGCCGCTCCGACCAGTAGTGCCGGCGATCGTTAAAGGAAACAAAACCAACGTGTCCACCGTTCGCGGGTGTTTCCAAAAACAGGTAGCGATGCTGCCGGGCGAGGTCGTACGGATAAGACTCGCGGCTGAGGAAAGTATCGTCGAGCGCATTGACCAGCAAGGTCGGCCGCTTGATCTCGGGCAGGTAGTGGATGCTGCTGCTGCGATCCCAGTACTCGGCGGCATTGGCAAAACCGTGCACCGGAGCGGTAAAGATCTCGTCGTATTCGTAGAAATTCCG
>JAGQXA010000267.1 GCA_020436865.1 Saprospiraceae bacterium
CATCGAGCTGGGCGCCGGCGAACAAGGCGAACTGAGGATCTTCCCCAATCCGGCCGACGATCTGATCTATCTGGCTTTAGATGCGTCGCGCGAACTATCGGTAAGCATACAGCTGTTCACGGCCGACGGCCGTCTGCTTATCGAGCAGGAAACAACCTTGCTACCCAACCAAGCCCTGCCGATCGACATCGCCGACCTGCCGAAAGGCATCTACTTCGTACAGGTAACCACGGCAACCGATCGGGTCAGCGCCAAAGTCGTGGTGGAGTAAGAAGAAATAGCGATCGGACCGCTCGGAGCGGTCCGATCGCTATTTCTCTCTACTTTTTACTTTCCTCTTTCTACTTTTTTACCCCATTTCTTCCACCTGCTTCAATAACCACTTGCGCTCGGGCAGCGGATTGGTTTCCAGGATCTCCTTGTGCAGGTTTTCGCGTTGCGTCTTGTCGTATGGATTGACGTGCACCAACTTCTTGGTGATGGTGATGATGTTCTTGAAGTTGGCCTTGTGGTAGCCGATCACCTTCTTGCGGCGCATGTACATGCGCATGCTTTCGAGCAGGGCTTCGAGCAGGTCGAGTTCATCTTCCTCGTAGTACATTTTGAGGAGGAGCGTTTTGGCGTTGAGGTTGAGCAGAATATCGTCGTATTCTACCTGGGAGAAGAGGCGCATGGCCGTGGCGTAGTCCTTTTTCTCGTAGTGGAGGCGGGCCAGGCTGTAGTGCACCACATTTTCCCGATACTGCTCCTCCATGTAGTCCTTGTACTCGTGGATGAAGCGTTCCGTCCAGTCGTACTCCTTCAGCATGGCGCCATTGATCACGGCATTCATAAAGGTGAAGCGCGACAGGAGGCCGTTCTGGATGAGGATCTTCTTTTCCAGGCCGCGGCGGTAAAGCTCGAATGTTTCGCGCACGTACTGCTCGACGCCGGCATTCATCCGGCCGATGGTGTAGTTGATGGCCAGCAGGTAGATATCGCGGATCTCGGATTGCGGAAAGAGGTCGCCATGCTCGATGATCTGCTCCTTCAGGCGCTGGAAGTACTCTTCATTGTCGCGCTCCTTCGTGGCCTTGTAGGCGTAGTAGTAGATGGCGATGGCCGGAACGTCGAGGTAGTGCTTGTTCTCGACGAACTTGAACACCTCCTCGAGCAGGCCGATCTCGTACTCCGTTTTGAAGACCGTTTGGTGCGCCAACATCAGGCAGCTTTGGCGTAACTTGTTGGCCAAATAGGCGACGTCCATCGAATTGGACACCTCCTGCAGGTTGAGCGGCACCGTGCGGCGCAATCCACTGAGGTAGGAATACTCCTCATACTGCAGGTCGTATTCGTTCTGCAGGTAGTGGCGATTGCGCAGAGACTGTTGTTCCTGCAACTTCCTGGCCGCCTGCATCGTTCTTTTGAAAGACTTGCCCAGTTGGCGCTGGCGGTACACTTTGGCCAGCACCACCTTGGAGCGCACTTCGTCTTCCAGCAGGTCCTGATATACCAGAAAATCCTCCATGGCCTTGAGCAGGAAGTGCATGCCCTGGCGGATCTTGGCATCGTCGAAGGGTTCCTGGGGGTAGACGTGGGGAAAGATAACCGTCTTGTCGAGCAGTTCGTCTTTTTCGAGATGATCGCCGGCCACAAGGTATTCGAAGATGGCCACTACGTCTTCCCGCTGGTTGTGCGCCGGCGAGTGGAGCCATTTCCGAAAATCGCGCACCTCTTTCTTGGTGAACGTGCGCAAGATCCTGACCAGTCGGCTTTTTTGCATGAACGGTGAAATTATTTTCAACAAATTTACGACAATCCAGATAGAGTGTTTTCGCCGAAACCTTTTAAATTTAGAAGGTTTTGACCAAAAGTTGCCTTTTTACTTCTAGCGCGATCGCTCAGTTTTCCTCAACAATTTGCAATTTTTGTCATTGTCTTTGGGCAAACTTTCCGGCACTTTTGTAACGTCTAAAAATCTAAACTCGCAAGCGCCCATGAAACAGCCGACTCTACAAAATTTCTCAAAAAGCCTGTTTGCTGCCCTCCTGTTGCTGACAGGGCTGTTCGGCGCGAACCGCGCAACTGCCCAGATCTGGGAATTCTCCTTCGGAGGCCAGAGCGAAGACTACGGCGAAGCCCTGGTACAAACCAAGGACCAGGGATTCCTCCTCGTCGGCTATGGCCAGGACGCCTTTATTGGCGACGGCGATCAGGACGTGCTGGTCGTGCGCACCGATATCGACGGCGATGAGGTCTGGACCAAATACCTCGACGAAGGATTCGTGGAGGAAGGCTTCGACGTCGTCGCCACCGGCGATGGCTCTTTCACCATAGCCGGCAACATCCAGGCCACGCAGGTGAGTTCGATCGACGCCTACCTCCTCCGCATCGACGGCAACGGGAATATCCTCTGGAGCAACTCTTTCGGAGGCTCGCAGAAAGACCAGGCCTTCGGGTTGACCCTGACTTCGGATGGTGGCTATCTGCTGGTGGGCCGCTCAAATAGCTTCAACGATGGCACTCACGACGACATCTATCTGATCAAAACCGACGCCGACGGCAACTTCGTCTGGGAGAAAACCTTCGGAGGCGAGGGCGACGACGACGGACGGGCCGTCGTAGAAGTGGCCGACGGCTATGTGTTGGTAGGTACGACCATCGAGCCCAGCACGAACAAAGCCGATATCATCCTGCTGAAAACCGACCTCGACGGAAACGAGCTCTGGTCGGAACAGTTCGGCACCCCCAACCCCGACACCTATGAAGAGGGCCAGGACCTGATCGCTACCAACGACGGCAATTTCCTGATGACGGGCCATTCCGACTTCAAGTCGGTGCTGGTGATCAAGGCCGACTCCGACGGAATGGAGATCTGGCGCAACTCGCTGGCCGATACGCTGGTCGGCGCCATCGGACAAGGACTGACCGAATCGAACGACGCTTATGCCGTGACCGGCATCGTCGAACTCACGCCATCCAACGCCGACATCTATATCGGTGTATTGGACAAGAGCACGGGATTCGAACTTTGGTCGGCCACCTACGGCAAAGTCGACTATATCGATTGGGGCCGGTCGATCATTCCGCGCGTCAACGGGGGCTATGCCATTACCGGATACAACGCAGAAGCGATCATTATCGGTGGAAACGACATGACGCTGGTCAAGACCGACATCGTCGGGCACACCTACACCAACTACCTGCAAGGGAAGGTCTATCAGGACGAGCTGCTCGATTGCGACCTTCAACCGTTCGAAGACGGGCTCAAAGACTGGCTGGTGATCGCCGAAGGCCCTGAAAGGACCTTCTACGGCACCACCGATGAGAACGGCTTCTACAACCTCATCGTCGATACCGGGCAGTACGTCTTGAAGGTGATCCCGGAAAACGGCTATTGGTCGAACTGCGGAGCTACCGAGATCTCGATCTATCCGTCGTCCGAATACAACATCATCGAGCACGATTTCGGCTTCATCAAACCCATTCAGTGCCCCTGGCTTTCGGTCGACGCCTCCACGGGCTTGGTGATCCCCGGAGAAGAATCCGTGTACTCGGTCACCTATTTCAATAGCGGTACCGCCGATGCCGCCGATGCCCAGGTGCGCGTGGTGCTCGACGAAGACCTTTCCTACGTAGGCTCGAGCATCCCCTTTTCGCAACAGATCGACGACAGCATCTACCTTTTCGACATCGGCGACATCCCCCAAAATAACGGCGGCAACTTTACCCTTACCCTCGCGGTCGACGGCGGCGCCATCGACGAACAGGCCGTAGGGCTCGAAGTGTCGATCACGCCCGACGAATATTGCTTCCCGCCCGATCCGGGATGGAACGGCGCCAGCCTGGAAGTGACCGGCAAATGCAACGGCGACCAGGTCGAGTTTACCCTGAAGAACGTAGGCGTCGGCGCCATCAACGCCGTCGACCAGCTCGACTACATCGTGATCGAGGACCAGATCATCGGCCATAGCGAAAACATCGGCACCTTGTTGCCCGATGGCACCATGACGGTGCTGCGTCCGGCCGACGGCACCACCTACCGCGTCGTGGCCACCCAAGCGCCCGGCCATCCGGGCTTTAGCTTCCCGACGGCCTTTGTGGAAGGCTGCGTGGATGGCGGCGGCTCGTTCTCGACCGGCAACGCCCTGATGTTCCACGACGACGACAAAGATCCCTTCCGCTCGATCGACGTGCAGGAAGCCGCCGATACCGGACTGGCCGCCGATATGCGGGCCTACCCCAAAGGTTACCGGGGCGACACCATCGCCGCCAATACCGATATCGAGTACCTGATCAGCTTCCGCAATGAAAGCGACGACACCGTTCGCCGCGTGGTCATTCGCGATACGCTGTCCGCCAACCTCGACATCTCCGGCGTGCGCGCCGGTACCGGCAGCCATCCGTACGACTTCCGCCTCTACGAGAATGGCATCGTGAAATTCCTGATGGAAGACATCGAACTGCTGCCCGGCCAGATGGGCTTCGTGAAGTTCCGCGTGCCGCAACTGCCCGACCTGCCGGCCTGTACCGAGATCGTCAACCAGGCGCATCTGACCGTGGGCTACGAGGCGCCCTATCTGAGCGTTCTGAAAACGCTGATCGCCTGCGGCGACTATACCGATTTCGTCGAGATCGTGGTGAGCGTCATCGAACCCGGCATCCCAGGCGTGTCGGTCGACATCTTCCCCAATCCGCTGGCAGGGAGCGCTACGATCCAGTTGCATGGGCAAGCATTCGACCTGGTGCGCCTTTCGATCTTCGACCCCAACGGCCGCCTGCTGCGGCAAGAATCGTTCCGGGGCAATGAATACCAGCTACAGCGCCAAAATCTGGCCTCCGGCACGTATTTCTACCGCCTCGAAACGGCCGG
>JAGQXA010000998.1 GCA_020436865.1 Saprospiraceae bacterium
AAAAAATTCATTTGGTTTTGTGGATGACGATGCAAGTTTACGGCGGTGGGAGCCGCATGGAAAGCGCAATTGATCGGCGAGGAACTTTGGCTGCGCGGATATACTTCCTTTTCGAGCGGAACCCTTTCACTCGTTGAATTGCCCCGAGGAACAGGAGAGAGAAGGGCTTTGCCTCGACAAACGGGTCGATCCGCTCAGAAAATGGGCCCTTTCGATCAAGAGATCGGTAAGTGTCGGGAGAATAGGCTATTTTGCTTAGGTACAAAAAGTCGAAAATATCATCACAAAGGTTCCTCCATGCGGATCCGACCGAACATACGAACGATCTTTACCTTTCTGCTCGCCATCCTGACAGGGAGTGCCGTCGCCCAATATAAGTTTGAGAATGCCGTGGTGCTCACTAACAAGGACGGGCTGCCCTCGCGAGAGGTGCGAGCCATCGTACAAAGCCCCGACGGATTTATCTGGATCGGTACGGGCGACGGCCTGTGCCGCTTCGATGGCACCGAATTCAAGATATTCCAATACGATCAGTCCAATCCGCATTCCATCATCGACAACCGGATCTGGAATCTGACCGCCGATAGCCAGCACGTTTGGATCGGCACCCAGGTGGGGGTTTCGCGGCTCGATCTCGCCTCGGAAAAATTCTACAACTATCAATTCGACGAAAAGGGCGTTCGCGACACGATCTTCAAAGACGGGGAACAACAGATCCGCTCCCTGCTGCGCGGCCGCGACGGCGAGATCTGGGTGGGCACGCGCAATTTCGGCGTGGCGCGATATGTTCCCGCCACGGATCAATTCGAAATGTACCGCGGCGAACAAAAGGAGGCGGCGTTGTATTTCACCCGCAGTCATGGGATCCATAGCATTCTCAGCCTGGAGCAGCATCGAACGAACGATTCCATCATCTGGGCCGGCACGATCCTCGGCTTGCTGGAGATCAACAAGTACAGCAAAACCGTGCGCTACCATGCATTCAATGTCGATCTGCCGGAGAAGGAACGCTGGGGCAATGTCTTCCGGCGGATGTACCATCATGCCGACGGCCGCCTCTATGCCGGGGGCTGGGGGGAGCCCCTGTTCGCTTACGATCCGGAAACCGGAACGGTAGAACAGGTGGTACCACGCAATACGTTCCCGGGATTCGAGAACACCCTGGGGATCGACCGCATTGGAGAAAAGAGCCCCGAGGAAATCTGGGTTTCGATGGGCGCCGGATTGATGGCGCTGCGAACGGACACCCGCGAGCTGACCTTTTGGAAAAAGAATGACGAACAGACCTATAATGTCGCACTGATCGACGACCAGGATCGGATCTGGTCGACCTCCAACCAGGGCCTGCACCTGTACGACCCGGTTATGCAGCAATTCAGCACCTACTCTTTCGAAGCCCTGAATGGAGCGTACGGGGGCTACGCCTTCCAGACCTTTTCGACCGTGCAAGACGGGTACTTCAACGTTGCAGCCCGCAATGCGATCGGCATTTTCCACTTCGATCCGGCTTCGAAGAACTGGAGCATGACGCCTTTTCCGAAAGAGTTTCTCGATGAAGGAGGTTCTGCCAACCCTGCCGCGATCTGCCCCAGCCCGAACGGCGAATGGTGGCTCTCCGTGGGCAGCAAGCTGCTGGTGTATTCCCCGGAGAAAAAAGAGATCCGGGCAGCGCCTTTTCAGCCGGTCGTCGAGCAGCCCCGCTTGCGCAGTTTGCTGTGGGATCACCGCGGACGGCTATGGATCATCGCCTCCTTGACGGAAATACTTCGCTGGGACCCCCGCACGGGAGCGGTGCGGGAGTTTCGGAGAGAGTTACTGGCAGACGAAGGCGATCTCGACGCTCCCGTGCCGGAACAGCTGTTCGAGGATAGCCGCGGAAACATCTGGTTCAAGCGCCATACCGGCATGGGGTACTACGATCAGGAAAAGGACTCCATCTTCCTTTTCCTGAATGCCCGCGATCCCGACAAGGTGTTTGTGAACGTCCACAATTTTACCGAAGACAAACTCGGCCACATCTGGGTTTCCGGCGGAGAAGGCTGGCTTGGGCGGATCGACACCGCGCATCCGGAGAAGGGCGTGATCGAACGGATCAGCCTCAATGAAAAGTTCGGCGATTTCATTGGCTCTCCCTACGACCTGAAGACCGACCGCAGCGGCATCATTTGGGGCTGGACCAACAATTGGATCCTGCGGATCGATCCGCTGGAAAGGAGTTTCGAGCGGTTCAGCTTTCAATACGGCCAGGAAGATCCGGATTTCTTTGAACTGTCGATCATGCATACCGGCGAATTGGTCTTTTGCGGCGACACCAAAATGACCATCACGCATCCGCGCGAACTGACCCGAAATAAGGAGTTACCGCAGCCGTATCTGACCGGCGTGAACATCCTCGAACGCCCGCTCGACCTCGACGTTGCCCCGAACCGTTTGGAGCAGATGAGTCTTAAGCACTGGGAAAACTTCT
>JAGQXA010000999.1 GCA_020436865.1 Saprospiraceae bacterium
CCAGATCAGGTTCTGCACCATTTTCCGAAAGGTGGACCGCCCAAACCGCACCAGAGCCACGACATCCCTGGGGTCGCTTTCCACGAGAATAATGTCGGCTGTTTCGGCGGCCACGTCGGTGCCCGAACCAATGGCGATGCCGACGTCGGCCTGGGCCAGCGCCGGGGCATCGTTCACGCCGTCGCCGGTCATGGCGACGAAGGCGCCCCCGGCCTGCAGTTCCTTGACCTTCTCCAGCTTTTGTTCGGGAAGGACTTCCGCGAAGAAATCGTCCATTCCCAACTCGCCGGCCACCATTTCCGCTACGCGCCGATTGTCGCCGGTCAGCATCACCGTCTTGATGCCGGCATCGTGCAGCGTTTTGATGGCGCCCTTGCTTTCGGGACGGATCTGGTCAGCCAGGGCGACGAATCCGACCGGCTCTCCTTCTCTAAGCACAAAGACGATCGTTTCACTGCCGTCGGAGGAGACCTCTTCCGACAGGGACTGGCTTTTTTCTTCCAGGTATCCAGGGCTCACCACCTCTACTTTAACGCCATCGACCGTTCCTTCCACCCCCTTGCCGGATATCGCGCGAAAATCTTTCGCGTCGGCCAGTTGCAACTCTTTTTCTTTTGCTTTTTCGAGGATGCCCCGGGCCAGCGGATGCTCGGAAGACTGTTCCAGGGAAGCAGCCAAGCGCAACACTTCTTCGTCGGCGTGGTCTTCCTGCAAACTGCCGAAGCGGGTCACGCCAAAAGTGCCGGTGGTTAGGGTGCCCGTCTTGTCGAACACGATCGTGTCGATTTGGCGGGCGCTTTCGAAGGCGGTTCGGTTGCGGATGAGCAAACCGTTCTGGGCGGAAAGGCTGGTCGAATTGGCCGCTACCAGGGGAATGGCAAGCCCCAATGCGTGCGGGCAGCAAATGACCATGACCGTCACCATCCTTTCGAGGGCGAACGCGAAGTCGTAGCCGACCGCCAACCAAACGCCCAGCGTGAGCAGTCCGGCGCCGATCGCCACGATGGTCAGCCAGAGAGCGGCCTTATCCGCCAGGCGCTGGGTCTTTGATTTCTTGGATTGAGCATCGCGGACCATTTTCACGACCTTCGACAGGTAGGTGGCCTCGCCCGCCCCGGAAACCCTGATCTGCAAGGCCCCTCCACCGTTGACCGAGCCGGCGAACACTTCGTCGCCGGCCTTTTTTTCGACCATCTTGCTCTCCCCGGTCAGCATGCTTTCGTTGATGTCACTGGAACCGCCCTCGATGTCGCCATCGGCCGGGATCTTCTCGCCCGGCTTGATCCGCAAGAGGTCGCCCTCCCGCAGTTCGCTCACGCTTACTTCTTCTTCATTGCCCTGCTCATCCAGGCGGTGGGCGGTGTCCGGCAGGAGTTCCATCAGCTTCTCCAGCGCTCGGGAGGCGCCGAGCACAGACTTCATTTCGATCCAGTGACCGAGCAGCATCACATCCACCAAGGTGGCCAATTCCCAGAAGAAGGTCTTGCCGGAGAGGCCCAGCACCACAGCGGCGCTGTACACGTAGGCGACCGAAATGGCCAGCCCGATCAAGGTCATCATCCCCGGTTTCCAGTCGCGCATTTCCTTCCACCAGCCTTTGAGGAAGGGGAATCCGCCGTAGGCGAAAAGGGTGGTCGACAACCCCAACAGCCAGTA
>JAGQXA010000268.1 GCA_020436865.1 Saprospiraceae bacterium
GTTGATTTTCGTCATTTTTCGGGATGGGTGGAAAGGACATATTATCAGCGAGAACCGGAAAAAGCGCGCCCATTCGCCGAATTCCGTTCCCTTTGTTTATTCTGGGTATTCTCCATTTGATCTTTCCGGGAGGCCATGTAAATGGCTGTAGATTCTGAGCGACAGCCATCCGGCTGAACGGTTCACTAACAGGGAATTGATCTATGATGATCGTTTTTGCCACTGTTCTTTTCCTGCTGCTACTGACGGTGGGCTGGGTGTTGATAGCCCCTTTAACCCTCCGTATCGATACCGTGAGCGGAGACTACGACCTTCGTCTCCGCGGCATTGGCGGCATGCGTCTGCAAGCGGGGCCGGGCGATTGGGTAGTGAAAGCGCGAGTGCTGTTTTGGAAGAAAGAGTGGGACCTGTGGCGCTGGTTGGGGCAGGCCCGCCGCCGGAAGAAGGGCGATGGAAAAGCGCGTCAGCCTAAGACTTCCCGCCGGAGAAGCAGGCGAAACAGCTGGAAGAAAATGGTGCGGATTCTGAAGAGTTTTCGGGTGCGCCGCTTCTGGGTAGAGATCGATACCGACGATTATGTGTTGAATGCTTATTTGTTCCCGGTCTTCCACCTGTTGAGCAGGGGCCGCCTGCAGATCAACTTCAACGGTCGCAACGACATACAGATCGAAATAACCAACCGGATAGGCAGAATAGCCTGGGCCTGGCTTCGCTAGGGCCCGCATTTCCAAGTCGCCCGTCAACACCTATCCGACGTTTGAGGCCGGCCTTGGATGGTTGTAGTACAACCGGCCTCGGACGTTGGACGACACCAATTTTCTTCACCATAAAAACCGTTCGCCATGAAAATGAATTTTGAAGAATTGTTGACTCAGGTCACGGGCTTCATGAAAGATGAAGCACGCACGCAAACCATCATCGGCGAGCAGTTCAAGCTGGGTGATTTCTCCTGCGTACCCGTCATCCGGGTAGGCATGGGATTCGGATCCGGCCTGGGCGAAGGCGATGCGGTCAAAGCCGGACACGGCGAAGGCGGTGGATTAGGCGCCGGCATGGGTATTGAACCCATCGGCTTCCTGGTTGCACACGGCCCCGACATTACCTTCATCCCGACCAGAACGACCCAAGGCCTGGCCAAGGCTTTCGAAAAGGCCCCCGAACTGCTCGAAAAGTTCCTCGAATCGCGGGCTAAGATGGAAGAACCCGTACTGTCGTAAAGACGGACGATCTCCCAAAGGCCGATCATCTGCCCCCTTCCAAGGATCCAGGGATCCAAGGGTCCAAGGATCCTTGGATCTTGGATCCTTGGTCATTTTACGACGAGGGTGGGGACCCTTGAGTTGATCCCCAGAAAATGCTCCGTTACGCTGCCGAGCAGCAGCAATTCCACCTTTGAATGTCCTTTGGCGCCCATCACGACGAGATCGACGCCCTGTTCCTGCGCATAGTCGTGCAGGTAGCCGGCTATGCCGGGGAGGTCCTTGCGCACCAGTCGGGCCTTGACCCGTTTGCGCAGCGCAGCCGGCGTATAGGAATCGAGAAAGAGTTCCAGGGCTTCCTGGCGGTTCTCTTCGACCATCTTCTGAAATTGAGCCGGCGTCTTGCTCACTTTGTACACACTGAGGTCGGGGAGTTCGTACACGTGCACCAGGTGGATGTCGAGCGAATCGCCGAACTGCCTGGCGAGGGCCAGGGCCGTTTGGTAGGAGCGAATGGAGTGCGCGGAAAAATCGACGGGAACCAGCACGGAACTCAGCTGCATACGCGCCTGCTCCGGCACGATCAGGACGTTGCCGTGTGCCTCGCGGACGAGATTGCGCGCCTGAATGCGGTGGCGTTCGACCTGCGCGCGCTGTCCGATCACGACCAGGTCGGCGGCCTGATCGCCGGCGGCCAGCAGTAGCTCCTCAAGCGGGTCGCCTTCGACCACCTCGTATTCTACATAGATCCTTTCCTTTTCCGTCAAGGTCTCCGCAATCTGCTTTTCCATGCTTTGCAGGATCTGTTCGCCGATCTCGTAATCGGGCAGTAGCGGTGGGCGTACCTCTTCCGGAAAGGGGGTGAAGCTGCTGAAGTCGGGTACGACG
Organism: Saprospiraceae bacterium; assembly: GCA_020436865.1. Classification (GTDB taxonomy): domain Bacteria; phylum Bacteroidota; class Bacteroidia; order Chitinophagales; family Saprospiraceae; genus JAGQXA01. The sequence continues at coordinate 2,088 of JAGQXA010000268.1, forward strand.
TGCAGGAAATAGGCAGATTCGATCTGGACCTGCCGGCTCCATAGGTCGAGGTAACGCAGGATCGGCTCGTCGGCCGATTGCATTTCCATGCCGACCAGGGCCTGCCTGACGGAGAAGGCGGGGATCTGGAGGTCGGTGGGGGGTGTGTGTTTGGCCATGGTGGTTGGTTAATTGGTTAATTGGGGGATTGGTTAATTGGGGGATTGGGTCCTATGGTCCGAGGATCCTTGGAAACCGCTAGAGAGGGGGGACCTCTACGAGGTCCTCCGGCGCTCCTTCGGAGCCGGGTTTTTGAACGGGATTGCGTTTTCACCCCTTTCACCCCTTTCACCTCTGCAACCTCTGCAACCTCTGCAACCTCCGTTTTCAATCAGACCTTAAAGCTAGCGTATCCGACCTGCCTTTGAAATGAGAAAAATCAGGACGATGCCTGATTTTTCTCAATCCCGGAAAAGGCTTCCGGGAGGCGTTCGACCAGGAAGGCGATCAAGGTCTTGGCCAGCAGGATGCCCAGTACGACCACGGTATTTGCATGCCTGCCTTCGAGTTTTTGCGCATAGGGCGATAGTACGAACACGATGATGATGGCCAGTGGGAGGGTCAGGGCGAACACCCGGAAGAGTTCCAGCAGCGGAAATGCCTGCCGGTATTGGCCGGAGAAGATATAACTCCCGAGCCATTCCAGCAGGAAGACGGCTGCCAGCACCCAGGTGCTGGGCCCGAGTCCGCGATTATCGGTCGGCAGTTCGCCCAGGAGAGA
>JAGQXA010000269.1 GCA_020436865.1 Saprospiraceae bacterium
CCGGAGTCGTCAGACCCGTCGACAGCCCGTTGAAATATAGTTCGTACGTTACGTTCAACTCCGAGCCGTCCAGTCCTACTACCAGGCCCGTGTTGTTGTTGTCGCAGGTCGTGTTCATCGTCCCGCCTGTTACGTTGTAGATCTCCGGCGTCTCTAGCTCGATCACCGTGATCGTCGCTCCGTCCGAGCAATCGCCCGAACCGCAACCGCCCTTACCACTGGCGTAGTAGGTTGTGGTCGAAGAGGGGCTAACGAAGATCTCTTCGCCGATGCCGATCGGAGTGCCGGCACAGTCGTCATTATCGTACCAGTACCAGTCGTCGCTCTCGTTCAACTCGCTGTCATAAATAAACAGCCGCACCTCGTCGCCGTCGCAGATCACCTCTTCGTCGCGGCCGATCAGCGGCTCGTCGGCTACCACGCAGATATTGGCTACCGCGCCCGAACGGCACAGCACATCCCTCCACGCGTCCTGCTCCGAAGCCGGATCGTCGCACTGATACCAGTCCCAGCCCAGCGTCACGACATGGCCGGTACCGTAGGGGATCAGGGCCACCTGCGAATAACCGCCGCCGCTGTAAATACTCAGCGCGCCCGGAGGCAAGTTGGACACGGCGTCGCCGTCGTTCATCGGCGGCAGGGAAGCCGGGCCGCCGGCAAAAGGCGTGCCGGCAGCAGCACCGGTGATGTTGGCGGTAAAATCACCTCCTTCCCCACTAAGGGCAAAACCAAAGGTGAGGTTCAGGAAATTGGCCGCTTCATCTTCCGCGCCGCCGATCACGTGGAGCAGTTCGCCGCCGCCGTTCACGAAGCTCTCGATCACGGCCCGTACGCCGGCGCCCAGCACGATGGTGCTGACGCATTCGGGCGTTTCGGGAATGACCAGGGCATCGGCGCCGGCCAGGGCTGCGCTCCAGCTACCGGCGTCGGTACCGGTGAAAGTGTTCACCGTGTAGCCGCAGGCCAGCAGGTCTTGCTGCAAGGTGTAGCCTTCGCTGCCACAGTCTGCACTCATCTGAACGCAGGCTGCGTCGGCAAAAAAGGCGATGGTCTGCGCCTGGACGGAGCCCAGGGCGGAGAACAGCACCAAGCCAAGAACGGTTAAGATTTTTTGGAACAGTGTTGTCGGAGCGATACAACACGGAGCGATCGTAAATTTCGGTTTCATAAGAGATTATAATTTGCTTGTAGTAGGACGTACGTATGTATAAAGATTCGTTTCAACTCCGGATCGGAAAACTCTGAACGACCGATCGCAGAGATACTATCGTGCTTTTCCGGACCGAATATCCTGCACTAAGTACTCTGCCAAACTTTCTCACGTGGCCCTCACACAGGCCCCTCGCGATCATGGCTTTCCCGTAAAATCCTTTGAATCCTTAAATTGACGAGCGCCCCTCGAGCAGAAAGGAGGGCATTGAAAGTCAATCGGTTAATGGAAAAAACCGTTGCCTCGGAAGGAAGATTTTTCCGGCAATCGGTTCTTTTGGCAAGGTCTTTGCTAGATAAGACTTGGAAATAAAATTGTAATGGTGCTCTATGTTCATCAGGATTTAAGGATTGTGCCAAATGGCACCCCCGTAAAGGGATAATTTGTTAAGGATCGTAGCACGAAATTACAGAAAACCTAGCAGAAATGCCTGAACAAATCGATTTTTTTTCAGGCGTTTTTGCTATCATTTTACCAATATACCTAATTACAGGTAGTCATTCCCCCTGCTCCTTCCCGCTTCAGATTTTCTTCAGATTTTTTTCGAAACCTTTCGTTCCGAACTGGAATTTCCCCTGAAAATTGCGTAAACTTCGAAACGGTCTGAGCGAAGGCCGTTTTCAACCATCCATGCAATTGACCTTCACGAACGTGAGCCATTACAACTTACAGGAAGAACTCGATCAGCAACACCAGATCATCCTCGACCCGGAAAGTACGCTAGAGGAACGCCTGGAAGCCTACGACTTCATCACCGACAGCGAGGTGGGCGACACCTCGCTCATTCGGGCCCGCAATCTGGAACGCGAGATCGGCATCCGCCAGGTATACCTGAAATTCGAGGGCGGGAACCCCACCGGCACGCAAAAGGACCGCATCGCTTTCGCGCAATGCGCCGACGCCCTGCGCCGCGGATACGACGAGATCAGCCTCGCCACCTGCGGCAACTACGGCGTTGCCTGCGCCCTGGCGGCCCGCTTTGCCGGACTGAAATGCACGATCTTCATTCCGGAGAGCTATCACACCCGCCGGATGTCGGAAATGACCGACTCAGGCGCCGAGATCCGCTCCGTGCCGGGCGATTACGAAAGGGCCGTGGAGGTCTCCCAGGAATACGCCGCCGAGAAGGAGGTGTACGACGCCAACCCCGGGGGCGACAATACCGCCCTGCAGCTAAAGGCCTACGGAGAGATCGCCCATGAGATCTATGACGAACTGCGCGACGCCCCGCGCATTGTGGCGGCGCCGGTATCGAACGGTACCTTGCTGGCTGGCGTCTATCGCGGGTTCCTGAGCCTGTACCGCCGAGGCAAGACCTCGCGCATGCCGCTCATGGTCGCCGGTTCTTCCAGCCGGAAAAACCCGATCGTGGAATCCTTTCTGCAGGGCCGCGACGAGTGCATCGATCTCGAACCCGGCAGCATCAAGGAAACCGCCGTCAACGAGCCCCTCATCAACTGGCACGCCTTCGACGGAGAGCAGGCCCTGGCCGCTCTGTGGGCGACCGACGGCTGGGCGCGCAACGTCACCGACAAGCGCATGCTCGACCTCTCGCGGATACTCAAGGAAAAGGAAGGATTACAAATACTGCCCGCATCTACGGCCGGGCTGGCGGCGCTCACCGAGCCGCCCCGACCGGATCTGGCCAGCAACGACCGCTTCGTCGCGATCCTGACAGGCCGCAAATTTTGAACGTCTACACTGAACCGATCGCTTATGTCCAACTCCACCGTGCTCGACGGAAATGCCATCGTATACTGCGAAGGCGCTTTTAATACCCCTAACGGGAAAACAGCCCACGGACTGGTGCGCTTCACGCACCGCTACCGCGTGCTGGCCGTCGTCGACAGTCGCTACGCCGGCCAGGATTCGGGGCAGGTGCTCGATAACCGGCCCAACGGCATTCCGGTCTTCGCCGACGTCGCCGCCGCCATCCAGGCCGCCCGGCAACAAGGCACTCCCGCCCAGTATCTGGTGGTCGGCCTGGCGCCCGACGGCGGTCGCCTGCCGGCCAGCGCCCGCGCCCAGCTGCGCATCGGCCTCGAACAGGGGCTTCACCTCGACAGCGGTCTGCACGACTTTTTATCGGACGATCCGCAGCTCGCCGCACTGGCCCGGGAAAAGGGGCTGCGCATCCGCGACGTGCGCAAAACGCCCGATCGCAGCGCCCTGCACTCCTTCAGCGGCGAGATCGAACAGGTCGGCTCGCTGACCATCGCCCTGCTGGGTACCGACAGCGCCGTCGGCAAACGCACCACGGCCTGGAAGCTCGTGCACGGCCTTCAAGCGGCCGGCTATTCCGCCGAAATGATCGGCACCGGGCAAACCGCCTGGATGCAGGGCGCCCGCTACAGCCTGATCCTCGACAGCCTGATCAACGACTTCGTCGCCGGCGAGATCGAGCATGCCGTCTGCTCGGCCTGGCGCGAGCGAAAACCCGACGTGATCGTCATCGAAGGCCAGGGGAGCCTGATGAATCCCGCCTATCCCGGCGGACTGGAGATCATCGCCGCCGGGCGACCCGACCTGCTGATCCTCCAACACGCCCCCACCCGCGTCGAATACGACGGATTTCCGGGCTATGCGATGCACCCGCTGCCCTTGCAGATCCAGGCGCTGGAACTCTTGTCCAACAAGCCGGTCGTGGCCGTTACCGTCAATCACGAAGGGCTGCAGGAAGCCGAAGTGCCCGCTGCCTGCCGGGAGATCGAACGGCAGACGGGGCTGCCCGCTACCGACGTACTGCTCGAGGGCGCCGGCAAGCTGCTGGAAGCCCTCCGCCCCCACTTAACCCGAAAGAACTGAACATGAGCCCTAACCAAGCGCCCACTTCCTTTTCTCATGAAGACCTCCTCGTCATCGACGAACTGAAGGTCGGGCCGGTCCGGCTCACGCCCAATCGCCTCTCCGCCAAATACCGCGTCACCAACGGCGATCAGGTGCATACCAACACCCTGGTCTTTTCCTACCCGGAGGCCGTTTTCGACCCGGCCGATCCCACCGATCAGAACCTGGCCTCCCTGATCGCCGCGCAGGTCGCCCTGAACTACGGACTGTTCTGCCGGACGATCACTTTCGACGGACTTTATGACGGGATCGACCACCGCTTTCTGCAGGACATGCTGGAAAACACCTCCCGCGAGATCTACGTCAACAAACTCCTGCTGCCCAACCAATTCCTTACCGGTCCGGTCGCCGACCTGCAGCCGGAAAAGCGCAAGTCCTATACGAACGCGGCATTGCAGTTCGTCAACACCGGTTTCCCGGCTCACGACTGGCACTGGGCGCCCTGGCTGACCGACGCCAACCGTTTTTGCGTGCTGTCCAGCGGCGGGAAGGACAGCCTGCTGAGCTACGGCCTGCTCAAAGAGCTGGGCAAAGAGGTGCACGCCATTTTCGGCAACGAGAGCGGGCGTCACTGGTTTACGGCCCTCAACGGATACCGCTACCAAAAGGAGCGCGACCCCTTCACTTCAAAGGTCTGGATGAATTCCGACCGCCTTTTCAACTGGATGCTGGGCCACCTGCCCTTTGTGCGCCCGGATTTTGCCCGCTTGCGGGCCGACGACTACCCCATCCGGCTGTGGACGGTCGCCGTGTTCCTGTTCGGTGCAATGCCGTTCCTGAAGAAACGCGGCATTCAGCATCTGGTCATCGGCGACGAATACGACACTACGGTGCGAAGCAAGCACGAGGGCATTCCCCACTACAACGGGCTTTACGATCAAAGCCGGTATTTCGACGAAGCTCTGACCCGTTTTTTCATCAAAAAAGGCTGGTCGGTCCGTCAATTCTCCGTGCTGCGGCCCCTGTCGGAACTGCTCATCGTGAGCATCCTGGCCGGCCGGTATCCGGACTTGCAGACCCAGCAGATCTCCTGCCACGCCGCCCACGAGCGGGAGGGCCGGATCTACCCTTGCGGGAAATGCGAGAAATGCCGCCGGGTGGTGGGCATGCTCACCGCCATCGGCGCCGATCCGCAGCGTTGCGGATACAGCCCCGAGCAGATCGAACAATGCCTGCAGGAGCTGCCCACGCACAAGGTCAAGCAGATCGGTCCGGACGCCTCCCAACTCTACCACCTGCTCGGACAGAAGCTGGACGGCGAGTTGGGCGCACCCTTTCGGGAAAAAGGCAAGCCCTATCCGCAGGTGATGAAGCTCCGGTTCGACCGCGAGCGCTCCCCCCGGCACAACCTTCCGGCTGCCCTGCGCCAGCCCCTGTACGACATTTTCCTGCAGTACGCAGACGGCGCCGTGCGTCGCGACGGGCGCAAGTGGATCGACCTTACCCTATCGGAAAGCTCCGAGCGGCTGGCCCCCTACCCTTTCGAGCAACGGCCGGCGCCGGCCACTTACGACAGCCTTCCTCCGTTGAGCGAGCGCTACCGCTGGGCCGAACTGACCTGGGAAGAGGCCGAACAACGCTTGCAGCAGGTCGACATCGCCCTATTGCCGGTCGGAGCGATCGAACAGCACGGGCCTCATCTGCCGCTCGATCTCGACGCCTTCGACGCCGCTTATCTGGCCGAACGGGTGGCCGCGGCCTGCGGCAATCCGAAACCGCTGGTACTCCCGCTGGTTCCCTATGGGGTGTCGTACCATCATCAGGCCTTCAAGGGCACGATCAGTATTTCCAACGAGGCCATGGCCAAGTTCATCTACGATATCGGCATCTGCGCCGCCCGCAACGGCATTCGCAAACTCGTTATCATCAACGGGCATGGCGACAATGCCCCGACACTCAGCTATGCCGCGCAGATGATCAATCGCGACGCCCAGATCTTCGTTTGCGTGGATACCGGCGAAACCAGCGACGCCGATATCGGCCGGATCACCCAGACGCCCAACGACATCCATGCCGGCGAGGTGGAAACCAGCACCGCCCTGGCCATCCGTCCGCAACTCGTGCACATGGACCGGGCGGTCGACAGCACGCTGAAGTTCTCCAGCCGATATCTCGATTTCAGCACCGAACACAGCGTACCCTGGTACGTTCATACCCAAAAGATCTCGGAAACAGGGGTTATGGGAAACCCCACCCTGGCCAGTGCGGAAAAAGGGGCGCGGATCTGGGAGATCATGATCGGTCACCTCGTCGCCCTGGTGGAAGAACTGAAAGGAATGACGCTGGAGGAGGTTTATCAAAAGAGGTATTGAAAGGGAGATTTGGGATTTGGGATTTGGGATTTGAGTGACATTTAACATCCATGAAAATCAAACGGATCGAATACTGGACTGTAGAAATGCCCCTGGTGGAGCCCTACCGCATCGCCTATGAGACCGTCGATAAGGCTACCAATATATTCCTGCGCCTGGAGACCGACGGGCCCCACTGCGGTTTTGCCTGTACGGCGCCCGATCTGGAAGTGACCGGCGAAACGCCCAGGTCGGTGCTTAGCGGACTGGAAAAATACGTGGTTCCGCTGTTGGTCGGCGAAGATCCGCTGCGCATCTATATGCACCTGGAGAAGCTGAAGGAGCTGGCCGGGCGCAAGCCGGCGCTCATTGCGCTGGTCGATATCGCGCTGCACGACCTTTTGGCCCGGGTAGCCGGACTGCCTTTGTACCGCATTTTGGGCGGATACCGGCAGTGTATCCCTACGAGTGTGACCATCGGCATTCTACCCTGGCAGGAAACGCTGGCACGCGCCGAAAAGTGGTTTTCGGCCGGATTTAGTATCTTAAAGATCAAAGGAGGCGTCGAACTGGAAGAAGATATCGAACGGATTCGTAAATTGCGCGAGCGTTTCGGAAATGAGTTCGAATTGCGATTTGACGCCAATCAGGGATACTCAAAAGAGGAGGCCCTGCGTTTCTTCCGGGAGACGGAATCGTGCCAGGTGGCGATCTTTGAACAGCCGACGCCGCGAGCGCAGCAGGATCTGCTCGGGGAAATCACCCACTCGGTGCCGCTGCGGATCATGGCCGACGAAAGCATCAGCGACCTGCTCGACGCCTTCCACCTCGCCAGGAACGACTGGGTGGATATGCTCAATATTAAATTGATAAAAGTTGGCGGCATAGCCGAGGGACTCCGTATATTGTCCGTGGCAAAGGCCGCCAAACTGGAAGCCATGGTCGGCTGTCTGGATGAAAGCGGCCTGGGGATTGCCGCCGGTCTGCACTTCGCGCTGAGCCGGCCGCACATCACCTGCGCCGACCTCGACGGGCATCTCGACCTGCTCGACGATCCGGCGGCGGAAGCGGTTCTGATCCGCAAAGGGATCATGTACCCGCAAGATCAGCCGGGCCTGGGATTTGTGCTGGAAAAAAGACGATCCTTTCCGGTCGCGTAACTTTTAAAGCTACCATACGTCATAGCTCAACCAAAAAATTTCTTTTGTAATGCAAAACTCAGTAACGCGCTATTCGGAAGAAGAATTGGCGGAATTCAAGAAGTTGATCGAGGTGAAAATGGCCAAGGCGCAGGAACAGCTGGATTCGGCGATGACCCAGATCCAGGAGATCTCAGAAAACAGCGACGATGAATTCGGTTTTGACTGGATGGACGGAAGCAGCATCGGCAACGAAGTGGAATTGCTCAACGATATGGCCATTCGCCAACGCAAGTACATCCGCGAACTGGAGAATGCCCTGGTCCGCATTCAGAACAAAACCTACGGCATCTGCGTCGTGACGGGCGAACTGATCGACAAAAAACGCCTCATGGCGGTGCCCACCACCACCAAGAGCCTGCTGGGAAAGCAGATGGAAAATCAGCCGCAGCCCGTAAAGAAGGCCGAACCGGTCGACGAGGAGGATTCCGACGAACCCAAACCGGTCAAAAAGGCGCCGGCGCCGCAAAAGCGGCAGATCATCAGCAAGGTGATCCGCAAGTCGTCTGCTACGCCGCAAAACCCGAAGAAGCAGGCGTCCGAAGAGTTCGAAATGGACGAGAGCGACGATCTCGACACCTATTCCGATCCGGAGATCGACCTCGACAGCCTGGCCGATGACGACGACGACGACGCCAGCGAGGAAGAATTCTAGGCCGAGCGCCTACCAAAACCCATAGTACGATGAAACTGACCATTGCCCTTGCCGTATTCGGCATGTTCGCCTCCGTAACCGCGCAACCCCTCTCGCAACGCCTTCCCAAAGACTTGCCGGCCGTCGTCGTGCTGGCCTTTGAGTCGAAATACCCGCAGGCGCGCGACGTAACCTGGGATGCCGAGTTGTCGGAAGGGGTGTTCATCGCTACCTTCCTCAACGGAGCGTACTTTTCCGACGCCTACTTCGACCAGCGCGGCAATTGGATCGAAACCGTGACCATCATCGATACGGCCGGCCTGCCGGAGGCCGTACGCGACGAAGTGGTGCCGCAACTGCCTTCCGCCACCGATTTTTTCGCGGCTAACTGCTTTGAAAAACCCCACGGCACCTACTATCAGGTCAGCTTCCACCAGGGGCGGCGAGAGATCAACCTGGTTTACAGCCCGAAAGGAGAACTCCTCGGCACCGAACGATACTTCTACGCCGTAGATAGCGAACAGAACTAAGAACATCCGCCCCTGCCTCCCCATGGCCGGGCCGCTAAGAATTGGTTTTTTGGGGTTTATTGGCCCCCCTGCCGGAAGGTAGCGGGGGCCTTTCTCATCCCCCGAAATTGGTTAACTTACCGGGCAAAATCATCGTTCCATGAATCCGAGCGACAGCAAACGCACCCGCGCCCAGGAATCGCGCGCCGCCATCCAACGCCTCTACATCGCCATGCGACACCTGTTCATCCGTGGGGGCTACAAACCGCTGGGCATTTCCGGCGAGGCCATGATCGAAGCCCTGATGGTGCTGCGCCCGGAGATCTACGGCTCGATCACCGATCCGGAACAGGTAGAGTTGAAGGGCCTGCTTTACGTCCTGCAACGCCTGCCCCAGGGCATCGAAGAATGCCGCTATATCAAACTGATCAGCCGCGAAGGATTCGAACGCTCTCATTTTCAACCGATCGTGCCCTCCAAGCGCCGACGGAATTGCTACCGCATCGATCAGGAACAGATCTTCATCGAAATGACGCGCGGCCGCAGCGACATCTACGATATCCTCACGCATCTGACCTTCCTGTATATCGAAGCAGAAAAGATCCGCCACAACAGCCTCGACTCCAAGGGGCGCATGACCCGCGAATGGAAGATGCTGGAAGAGATCGTGCGCCGCGAGGAACAAGGCGAAGAATTCGATCGGGAGGTGGCGTTCACCTACCTGAGCACCATCCTCGGACGGCCCTTCCACGAAACGGTCAGCGCCTGCCGGGAATTTGCCGAAGCCTCCCAGGTGAATAGCATTTTTCGCATTGCCTACTGGCTGGGCAAGTTGTCGATGGACGAAGCCAACGAGGGTAACGACCGGCAGATCACTTTCTCCAGCTCGCTGCGGGAAAAGGTGGGCCACCATATCTACGGCGAGCTATGGGCGAACCACATCAAATCGTACCTGTACCGGGAAGGCCTGATCGATCGGCCGATCCACCTCATCAGCGCCAATCTGCATAGCGTCATGAACTCCCTCTACGGCCTGCCTGCCTTGAAGAACCGGAAGAACCTGGCCGATATCCGCGCGATCGCCACCGCGCTGAGCAAGGAGGAAAATGTATCGCTCCGGCACAAGGTGGTCCAATTCGCCCTCCAACACGGGATGACGCAGGTGGAAGACGACAGCGGCACCAATATTGCCGTGCAGATCTTCGACCTCGCCCGGATCAAGGGTTCTTATCTGCCCGAGGCCGTCCGGATCGACCCGGACTATCTGCGAACGGAAAAACCGATCTTGCTCGTGATGGACTATGCCTTCGGCGAACAAGCCTACGAGGCGATGGACGAACTGCTAAAGCCCTACGAAGTAGACGGCCGCAAAATTCCGCTGAAGGTGCATTCGATCTCCGTGATGGGCAAAGCCGGTATCCTGGAGGGAAAGAAAGGCGATATCATGATCCCCCACTCGCATGTGTTCGAAGGAACGGCCGACAACTACCCTTTCGATAACGACCTGACGATCGACGACTTTGCCGGCCACGACCTCGGCGTCTACGCGGGGAGCATGATCAGCGTGCTGGGCACCTCCCTGCAGAACAAAGACATCCTCCATTATTTCCTGAAATCTTCCTGGAAAGCGGTCGGCCTGGAAATGGAAGGCGCGCATTACCAGAAAGCCATCCAGGCCGCGGCTAAGATCCGCCGCAGCATCCACCCGGACGTGGTGCTGCGTTACGCCTACTACGCTTCAGACAATCCTTTGGAGTCAGGCCAGACCCTGGCCTCCGGCAGCCTCGGAGAAGACGGGGTCAAACCCACCTACCTCATCACCCTCAAGATCCTCGATCGCATCCTGTTTCCGGATAAAAAATAGCGGTCGGAAGGCTATAGCCTTCCGACCGCTATATACCGTTCCGACCGCTTTAAGCGGTCGGAACGGGTATTCCAACTTATCAGTTCGTAATGATCATCTTGCGGGTAGCGGTATGGGTCGGCGTCTGTAGCTGGTAGTACAGTACCCCGCGGGCCTGCAGACCGCTCACCTCGATCTCGTGGTAGCCCCCGCTGTAGTCGCCCGCCAGCTTTTGCAGTACCTTGCCCGACACGTCGGTGATCGTCAGCGTCACCGGGCAGGGGCGCGGCAACTGGAAGCCGATCGTCGTCGTACTCCGGAAGGGGTTCGGTACGTTCTGGTACAGGCGGAACGCCTCGGCCGACCGGCCGCTGAAGCTCAGATCGACGCCCCAGGTCTCATTGGCCGCATAGGCCTCGGCCTGGGTGAAACGCGAGCTGATCGACAGCAATTCGCTGACCTGCGCATCGGTCCTCGCCCGGAAGACGAGCCCGAAAAGTTCCTCACCATCCCGCAGGTGGTGCAAGCGCGCCTCGTTCCAGCTGGTGGTGATGGCGCCCTGCTCGAGCCGGGCCAAACCGAAGTTCTCCTCCCCGGCCAGGGCCGGTACGATCTCGACCAGTCTCAATTGCTCCGGATCGAAATCGATGGTGAACTGGTAGCCGAGAATTGCCGCTTCACGGGCCGTAAAGGTCAGTTCGTAGGTCTGCCCGGCCTCCAGATGCCGGTCTTCCAATTCCAGGATCATCGTGCCGGTCAAGGTGCGGTCCTCCGGCGCATTCAGCGTATTGGCCTGCGCCGTGCCGTTCACATCGCCGATCTTGATCCCGACGAAGTCGGCATACAGATCGTCGGCGTTGAGGTTGTTGTAGTTGATCACTTCCGGGAAGCCACCGTTCGCCCACGGATTCTGCGGATTGGCAAAAACGTGCGACTTGTCGACGAAACGCCAACTGGTGTTGTTCGGAAAATCATCCACGATCTGCAGGATCACCTTGCGAATATCGACCATGTCGAGCGTCGTCACCGTGCCCGACTTGTTGGCATCGGCGGCGATCATCTTGTACGGGCTGCTCAAAAGTTCGACGTTCAGGATGTGGCGCGTGATCAGCACGAGGTCGAAGGTCGTGACGCCATTGTCGGCGTCGATGTCGAGCATCGGAGTGATCGAGTAGTCGCCGCCCGACGCCAGGGCAAATTCGTAGTTGCCGTCGGCCAGGGTCATCTGTGTGGCCAGGCCGCCGTTGACGTCGACCATGACATCTTCCACGCCCTGATCACTCTCCGTGGAGATCGCACCGGCCACCTGTAGTACGTTGTTGCCGCCGCAAACGCCGGCATTATCCTGCAGTTCGACGGTCACCTCACAGTAATCCTGATTGCCGGCGGCATCGGTCACCCAGAGCTGAATGGTCTGCTCGCCCAGATCGTCGCAGGTGAAGAGGATCTCGGTATCCGTAACGTCGGCAGAGAAACTCAGCTTCAGGTTGCCCGGACAGTTGTCGTAACTGCCGGCATCAAAGAATTCGGGCGTTATCGTGAGCATGCTGGTTTGCATGATCACTGCGATCAGGTCTTCGCAAACCGGCGTCGGCTTCTTGCAGTCTTCGACCAGAATGTTGAAAGTATGGTAAGTACTGTTGCCGCAGTTGTCGTCGGCCTCATAAGTAGCCGTATACAGGCCGGGAGGCACATCGTTGAACACGTACTGATTGTTGGTCGGGTTCGGCAGGTTGCTGGTCACGAAAATGTCGACCTCGTCCGAACAATCGGTCACGTCGGGCGTGGGTAGCGTCACATTGGTATCGCAGTCGGTTTCGACGATGCATACCTGCAGATCTTCCACCTCGAAGATCGGCGCTTCGTTGTCGACCACCTTGATGACCTGGCTCCAGTCGATATAGCCGTCGGCCGTACCGGGGTTACCGCCGGTATTCCAGCCGTCGCGGAAGGTGCGGTTGTCGGAATCGCCGTCGCCGTCCCAATCGACCGGAAACTGGTTCTCGGCGGTTTCCTCCCACACGTCGTAGCCGTATTCCTCGAAGATGCACC
>JAGQXA010001000.1 GCA_020436865.1 Saprospiraceae bacterium
CGGAGTTCGGAAAGTGGCAAGAAAACAGCCGGATTTCCTGTCGATATTGCCAGTATCCCACCTTTGCTCTGTATAATCCTGGCATTGCCAGATGAAAACGCATCCCTCAATATTAATGAAAACGATCGGAAAGGACCGGTGCCATCGCACCGGCCTTTTTTTGTTCGACGACATCCGGCAATGCGCCCAAGCTCTCTGCGCCGGGTCCTTTCTCGTCATTGTCGCGAATTCATATTAGCGAAAACCATATTCATCGGAAGAAATAATTCCTCCCCGATTCTTGCCGATTTTCAGGATATTGGAACGGATTACCCCAAGCAACTTCACACATCGAACCCTACAATCATGAAGAAGCACCTGACCTTCCTCGCCCTGTTGGGATATGGCGCCCTTGCCTGGGGGCAGACTCCCACACAGACCATTCGCGGATCGGTGGTCGACAAATACACGCACGAGCCGCTGATCGGCGCCACCGTGCAGGTGATGGACCTCGAAAGCATGCCCGGCACGGTGACCGATTTCGATGGCATGTTCGTCTTGGAGGATATTCCCGCCGGCTACCGCACGATCGAGTGCTCTTATGTCGGTTATCAGAAGGTGGTGGTCGCTCATCTCGTAAAGGCCGCCCAGGAGTCGGTCGTCGAGATCCAGCTCGAAGGCAGCGTGACCCTTCAAGGCGTGGAGGTCGTCGCACACAGCACAGCGGCGGTCAATCCATTTGCGCCCATCGGTTCGATCTCGATCTCGGGCGAAGAGCTGCAAGGCGGCACCACCACCGCCAACGACCTCCTGCGGCACGCGCAAGGCCTGCCGGGCGTACAGCCGACCCGCGACAATCGCAGCGACATCGTCATTCGCGGCAACTCGCCCGTGGGCATGCTCTGGAGGCTGGAAGGCATCGACATTCCCAACCCCAATCACTTCGCCCGCCGAGGCTCGTCGGGCGGCGGCATCACCATCTTCAGCATCAGTTTGCTCGACCGGACCGACTTCTCCACCGGCGCCTTTTCCGCGGAATACGGCAATGCCTTGTCGGGCGTCTTCGACGTGCGCTTCCGCAAGGGCAACGACGAACAACCCGAGTACACGTTCCGGGCGGGGCTGCTGGGTCTCGATCTGGCCGCCGAAGGTCCGATCCGCAAAGGGAAGAGTTCCTACCTGATCAACTACCGCTATTCCACTCTCGGCATCCTCAACCGCATGGGATTCCACCTCGTCGGCGAGCGCATCGACAACGACTTCCAGGACCTGTCTTTCAACCTGCACTTCAGCAAGAAGAAGGAAGGCGAGCAGATCAAGCGCACCGACTTCAACTTCTGGGGGATCAGCGGCCTGAGCGCCGAAACCAAATCGCCGGTCGAACCGGCGGCCGATCGCAGTTCGTGGGGAGACAAATCGGCCTACGACTTTACGACCAATATGGGCGCCACCGGCCTCAGCCTGCGCCGCATCCTCAGCGCCCGCTCTTCTTTGCAACTGAGCATGGCCGTGATGTTGCAGGATATTCTCGTCAGGGAGGATACCGTCAGCGAGGCCAATGTAGCGACGACCCTCAATCGCGAAGAGTATCTGAACGGCCGGGTTTCCGTAGCGGGGCGCTACAATCTGAAGTTGTCGGACCGGCTGCGCATGCAAGCCGGCGGATTCGTGAGCGAGCTCTTCTACGACCTGCAGTGGGACTCGCTGAGCATCGTCAGCTACCAGCCCGATACCTTGCTCCGGGAAAACGGACATACGACCTTACTGCAACCCTTTGTGCAGTTCAGCTATCAGCCGGCGCCGCGAGTAGAGATCAACTTCGGCCTGCACGGACTGTGGTTTGCCCTGAACGAACGCGGCGCCGTCGAACCGCGGATCAACCTCAGCTACTACCTCCATCCACAACATACCCTCTCGCTGGCCTACGGGCTGCATAGCCTGACGCTGCCGATCGGCACCTATCTGACCCGCATCGACGACGGTCAGGGTCAGCCGATGCAACCCAACCGCCAACTCGATCTCGCCAGGGCCCATCACCTGATCGCCTCCTACGCCTTTCAATTCGGCAAGGAGCGGGCCGACACCTACCTGTGGCGCCTTCTGGTGGAAGGTTATTACCAGCGCCTGTACCGGGTGCCGGTGGAATCCGATCCGGCCAGCACCTACTGGATGTTCAACGAAACGCAGGGGTACGCCCGCGTGCCCTTGGTCAGCGATGGCGTCGGGCGAAATATCGGGGTCGATGTATCGCTGCACAAATTCTTCCGGAAAGGTACTTTCATGACCCTGGGGCTTTCCGTATTCGATTCCCAATACCGGCCCCGGGAAGGGAGCGATTGGTACAGCACCCAGTACAACAGCGGCTTATCGGCAAGCTTCCTCGGCGGAAAGATCTGGAAAGTGAGCGATTTCGGTTCCCTGGAAACGGGCTTGAAGGTGATCTACAACCGGGGCCTGCCGATCACGCCTTTGCTGGAAAATCCGCCTGTCGTCACGCCTTACGAACCGCCGGAAGACGATAGCCGGCCTTATAGCCAGCGGATCGAGCCCTATTTTCGCCCCGACCTCCGGATCGCCTACCGTCGCGACCGCAAGGTGTCGTGGCTGCTGGCACTCGACATTCAGAACGTCATCAACCGGCAAAATGAAGATGGGCTCAGCTGGCAGTACGAACCTACGCTCAATGGCGGGCAGGGAGGCTGGGAGCATCGCCTGCAAAGCGGTCTGACGCCCGTATTGAGCTTTCAGATCGACTTCTAGCAGCGCCTGATGGCATTCGGCGAGACAAGAAGCCTGCGCCGAATGCCATTCGGCGCTACTAGTACGCCACGTGGAAAAGCGCGTCTCCCGTGCTGACCACCGGCGCGTTGTTGTGCCCCACGATGTAGCCGTCGCGCGGCGCAACGACCGGGATCTCGTCCATACCGTAAGGATCGTTGATCACGCCCAGGGGCTCGCCGCGGCGAATCGCATGGCCGGAGCGTTTCGACCAGCGGAACAGCCCCGCGCGGGCAGCCCGGATCCAGGTCGTTTGCGTAAAATACAGGGTATCTTCGGGCTCGACCTTTTCGGCGATCATGTCCTGGGCTGCCAGGACGCGCCGGAGGCCCGCCAGGCCTTTCTCGATCGAGAAGCCGTCGAAGCGTTGATTTTCGCCCCCCTCGTACACCAGGATCGGCTTACCGGCGTCGCGGGCCACTTTGCGCAGCGACTTGGCCAGCGGACTTTTCCCCAACGTAAAGGGCGCCGCGAACTGAGCGGCCAGTTCGCCGGCCTTGGGGTCGTTTTTCGTGTAACGCACCTGCGGAAAGTTGTAGTGGTTGCGGCCTCCGGTGTGAAAATCGACTCCGAAGTCGATCAGCGGCAACACCTTCTTGGTCAGCGTGCGGGCCACGCGCGAAGCCAGGGAGCCTTTCAGGTTGCCCGGAAAACTGCGGTTGACATCCTTCCCATCCGGCACTTCGCGGGAAAAATTGATGAAGCCGTATACATTGAGCAGGGGTATGGCGATGACGCTACCTCGCTGCAGCTGCTCGAAATAGCCGTGCGCGATGGTGCGGCGCACGATCTCCACCCCGTTGATCTCGTCGCCGTGCACGCCGGCCATGACCAGAAGGGTCGGTCCGGGTTCCGTACTCCGGTACACGTGGATGTTGATCTGAATGCGCGTGTCGGAAGGCAGACGTCCGACGGTCAGATGCGCAATGCCCTGTTCGCCGGGATCGAAGGTGGTATTTTGGATGACAAAGGGGGATGACATGGGCGAAAAAGTAGAAAGATGAAAGTAGAAAGATGAAAGAGGCCGTGAGCTATAGTGTCCTGGCCGTGCGCGCGGAGGACAGGCGGCGAGCGCCATTCTCCACAAATTCGATGATGCGACCGGCAATATCGACGCCGGTGATCGTTTCGATGCCCTCCAGGCCCGGAGAGGCGTTAACCTCCATGACCAGGGGTCCGCGCCGGGAACGAAGCAGGTCGACGCCGGCGATATGGAGCCCCATCACCTGCACGGCCTTTTTCACGACCCGTTCTTCCAGATCGCTCAGGCGGATGATCTCGGCAGTGGCCCCCCGGTGGAGGTTGGAGCGAAACTCGCCGGCCAGAGCCTGCCGTTTCATGGCCGCCACGATCTGACCACCCACGACGAAGGCCCGCACGTCCGATCCTTCCGCCTCCTTGATGAACTCCTGCACCAACACTTTTTCGCCGGTGCGGATGAAGGCCTCTACCACGGAAACCGCCGTTTGCCGGCTTTCCGCCAGGATCACGCCGACCCCGTGGGTGCTTTCCAGCAGTTTCACCACGACGGGGGCGCCCCCGAGCCATTCGAGCACGCTCGGCAGGTCTTGGGTGTTTTGCAGGAAGAAGGTTTTGGGCACCTGTACGCCGGCGATCGCCAGCTGTTGCAGGCAGCGGAGTTTATCGCGCGCCTTTATAAGCGCCTCGGCCCGGGTGGCGGTGAAGATCTTCATCGCTTCGACCTGGCGGATCAGGGAAGCGCCATGGAAAGTGACCGACGCCCCGATCCGGGGAATGACCGCTTCCATTTCTCCCAAAGGCAAACCGCCGTAGTAGATCCGCGGCGTCCGCTCTTCGATGAGAATGCTGCACTGCAGGTGGTCGACCACCTCGATCTGGTGCCGCCGGCGGAGCCCCGCCCTTAACAAACTTTGCGTGGAGTACAGCCCCGCGCCTCGGGAAAAGATCACAATTCTCATGGAAATACGATGCTCGAGGCCTCAATTTAAGGGAAAAATCGGAATCGCCGGAAACCAGCGCAATTCTTCCTATCTTTCCCGGAAAATCGAGCACCGATGAACGCCAGCCAAGTCCTCAACGACAAGAAGACCATCAATGCCTGGGCCTTTTTCGATTGGGCCAATTCTTCGTACGCGCTGGTGATCACCGTAGCTATCTTCCCCGCCTATTTTGTGAGCGTAACCGACGACATGTTACAGATCGGCCGCATGCACCTCTCCAACAGTTCTCTCTACGCCTACGCCATTTCCGCGGCCTATCTGATCATCGCCATCTTCTCTCCCTGGCTTTCGGGCATTGCCGATTATGGAGGTAAGAAGAAGTTCTTCATGAAATTCTTTACGGTACTCGGATCGCTGGCCTGTATGAGCCTCTTTTTTTTCAAAGGCATGAGCGATGCGAATACCGTGGGACAGAATACCGCGCAACTGTTGGTCGGCACCGCTTCGTTCATTTTGGCGACGATCGGTTTTGCCGGAGGTTTGGTTTTCTACAATGCCTACCTCCCGGAGATCGTCACGGAAGACCGCTACGACCGGGTCAGCGCCCGGGGTTATGCCTACGGCTACATCGGCAGTGTGATCCTGTTGCTGATCAACCTGACGGTGATCATGAATCCCGGCTGGTTCGGCATTGCGCAAGACAGCTTCGCCGTCCGCCTGGCCTTCATCATGGTCGGCCTGTGGTGGCTCGGCTTCGCCCTGATCCCTTTCCGGATCCTGCCGCCCGACCCCCGAAATAAACCCAAGGAGAATCTGATGAGTAAAGGTTTCGAGGAATTGCTCAAGGTTTGGCGGGCCGTCCGGCAGGAAGCCAACATCAAGTCGTTCCTGTTATCCTTCTTCTGCTATAGCGCCGGCGTACAAACGGTGCTGTTCCTCGCTTCGACCTTTGCGGAAAAGGAACTGGCGTTTGGTACTGCCGAGCTCATTTCCATCATCCTGCTATTGCAGATCGTGGCGATCGGGGGCGCCTACCTGTTTGCGGCCGTGTCGGGTAGAAAGGGCAACAAGTTCTCCCTGACGACCATGCTGATCATCTGGATGGCCATTTGCCTGCTCGCCTTTTTTGTGGAGGAGAAATGGCAGTTCTACGTCGTGGCGGCCCTGGTGGGCCTGGTCATGGGCGGCATCCAATCGCTGTCGCGCTCGACCTATTCCAAACTCATTCCCGAAAAAACGACCGATACGACTTCCTACTTCAGCTTTTACGACATCCTGGAAAAAACGGCGGTCGTGC
>JAGQXA010001001.1 GCA_020436865.1 Saprospiraceae bacterium
ATCGTATTTTTACGATAAATTTTTTCCCAAAAACTTGCCTTCTATTTTTCTTCATCGTACTTTTACGATCGAATTAACAAAACGCAGTATGCCTACTTCCAAAAAAGAGATATTCGGAACGGAAGAACAGGAACTGGCAAAGCTGGCCAAGGCCCTCTCCCACCCTGCCCGGATCGCCATCTTGAAAGAGCTGGCGGGGCGGCAGACGTGCGTGTGCGGCGAGATCGTGCAGGTGCTGCCGCTGGCACAAAGTACGGTGTCGCAGCACCTGAAAGAATTGCTGAAAGCCGGCCTGATCAAAGGCACGGTCGACGGCGTGAAGTCGTGCTACTGCCTCAACCCGGAAGCGCTGAAACGGGTGGAAAAGCTGTTCGGCTTGTTCTTTGCCGAAGCCAAGAGAAACTGCTGCTAGAGAAGGGGCCAACGATCCTTGGGTCCAGGAATCCTTTGATCTTTCGGACGCGCCCCCTCGCCCCCTTGCCCCAGCGAAGCTGCCCCCTTTCACCCTTTGTAACCTCTGTAACCCTTGCAACCTTTGTATCCTTTGTATCCTCTGTATCCTCTAAGCAAATCGACCATGAAGAAATCTGAAGAACTCAAAGACCTCGTTCGCGAAAAGTACTCGGAAATCGCTACCCAGGACCGCGTGACCAACGTCAACTCCTGTTGCGGCAGCGGACCGACCGGTACTTACACCATCATGTCGGAAACCTATGCCGACCTGGAAGGCTACGAACCCGATGCCGACCTGGGCCTGGGCTGCGGCCTGCCGACCCAATTCGCCCAGATCCAAGCAGGCGACACTGTGCTCGACCTGGGCTCCGGCGCCGGCAACGACTGTTTTGTAGCCCGGGCCGAAACCGGCGCTACGGGTAAGGTGATCGGGGTAGATTTCACCCCTAAAATGATCCAACTGGCCCGGCAGAACGCCGAGAAGCGCGGCTACAACAACGTCGAGTTCCGCCTCGGCGACATCGAAGACCTGCCGGTGACCGAAAACACGGTCGACGTGGTCGTCAGCAACTGCGTGCTCAACCTGGTGCCCGACAAGGCCAAGGTGTTCAGCGAGATCAAGCGGGTGCTGCGACCCGGCGGGCACTTCAGCATTTCCGACATCGTGCTGCGCGGAACCCTGCCGCCCAAAATGCAGGAAGCCGCCGAACTGTATGCCGGCTGCGTGTCGGGCGCCCTGCAGATGGACGAGTACCTCGATCACATCCGTCAGGCCGGTTTCGAGAACCTGAGCGTACAGAAACAAAAACCCATTCTCATTCCCGACGAGATCCTGCTCGAGTACCTGTCGGCCGACGAGCTGAAATCTTTTGCCGATAGCAAGACCGGTATTTTCAGCATCACAGTCTATGCCGGGAAAGCCGGGAAGAAGGAGCCTCGCGACCAACAGAAAGCCGCATCCGGCGAGCCTTGCTGCGAGCCCGGCAGCGGATGCTGCTAACCACCTCCGGTAGAGATCACCCAACTATACCTTTCGGAAGGCGGGGAGCGAGTTCGCTTCCCCCTTCCGTTTTTTTTGCAATCCCTCCATCCCATTTGCTCCTCGCTGCGCTTCAGATCAGCCTCTTTCTCACCAAAAGTTCGGCCTTCCCCTCGATTCGCGTACCTTACACTTCCTTCACGAAAACTAATCGACATGAAAAGGAAAGAATTTCTCAGGGGCCTGGGCCTGACCGGGGTCGGCTCCTTGCTCTTCAAGGGCTCAGTGAACGGCATGAATTCCCGCAACGCCTCCGCGCCGCCTCCCTCCTGCACCCTGATCCCCAGCGAAACGGCCGGACCGTTTCCGCTCGACCTCACCGACAACAACTTCTATTTCCGGCAGGACGTCCGCGAAGATCGCGAGGGCGTGCAACACCACGTCAAGCTGCGCATCATCGGCCAGGACAATTGCGAGCCGATGGCCAACCTGCGCGTGAACATCTGGCATTGCGACAAGGACGGCAACTACTCCGGCTATGGCACGGAGCTCGGCCAAACCTACCTGCGCGGTTACCAGATCACCGACTCGAACGGCGAAGTGGAGTTCGTCACCATCTTTCCGGGCTGGTACAACGGGCGGATCTGCCACATCCACTTCCAGGTGTA
>JAGQXA010000270.1 GCA_020436865.1 Saprospiraceae bacterium
GAGCTGTTGGCGTATCTAAGCCGGCGCCCGGAAGTGGCCAGTGAAGAACTGGTCGGAGAGCTTACGCGCGACCTGGCGGCGCGGCGCGGCCTGGACGCTGCCGACCTGCTCGCGCGGCTGCGGGAAGAGGCGGATCGGCGCGCGTCGGCCGGAGAACTCCGCTTTTTTCGCTTGCGCGAGATCCTGCAGGAATTGGAGCCCGACTCGATCCCCATAGCCGAAGCGGTCGGGCGAACGAAAGAGGAAGAGCCGGAACAACCGGCGCCCCCGGAACAATATGCCGATCGCTTGCGCCTGCAATTGGAGGCCCTGCAGTACTTTTTGCAATACGGCGCCTTCCGGCCGGAGCATCCGGCGCTGACCGCAGCAGAGTGGGAGAAACGGCAACGACAGTGGGTCGACCGGCATCCGGGGCTGATGGCCGAGCTTTACCGGAACTCCCTGGCAGTCGAGGCGGCTGCCGAACGACTGCTGCGCTTCTTTTCCGAGTCGACGGTCATGGAAGTGATCGCCTTGTTAGCCCCGGGGCAACTGGAAGGTCTGACTTACCTTTGGGGCGACCTGAACGCCCTGTTGCGCGGTTTGGGCCGAAAGGACGGCTCCCCGGCCGGAACGCCCTTTTTCTACCGGCAAACGCTCCGGTATCTGGGCGCCCATCCCAGCCGGACCTTCGACTTCCAATCCTATCTGGAGGAGCTGTTGCGGAGTTTGGCGAAACGCGAGTCGCTGGCTTTCGAATCGATGTTTGCCGGCCTTTTGGAGCAGATCGAAGCGGAAAAAGTCGTAGTTTCCCGTTTCACCCGCACGGTCTTGGAAGCGCAGGCCGTTCGGTTGAAGAACAGGAGGGATCTGCGACGGGCTATGTCGCCGAAAGGCGAGGATGCGCGCAGGAGCCCGGCCGAGGCGCCGCTGGAGGAAGTGTTGTACGTTCCGAATGCCGGGCTGGCGATCGTCGCCCCGTTTCTGAGCGCCTATTTCCAGCGGCTGAACCTGGTGGAAGACGGGCGATTTCACGACGAACCCGCTGCGCGGAGGGCGGCTATGTTGCTCCACTATCTCTCCAGCGGCCGGCCTGAAGGCCCGGAGCACGATATGTCGCTCAACAAGATCCTGTGTGGCTTGCCGCTTTTCTTGCCCTTACCGTATTCCGTGGAGCTGACCGAAGCGGAGCGGGAAGTGTCGGAATCGCTGTTGAAGTCCATCCTGCAGAGTTGGGGCAAGTTGAAGGACGCCACGATCGCTACCCTGCAGGAAACCTTTCTGTGGCGCCCCGGCCGCTTATCCGAAGAGGCGGATCGCTGGGAACTGATCGTGGAAAGCCGGGCCTACGATATACTCGTGGAGTTTATTCCCTGGACGATCAGCATGATCAAATTACCCTGGATGGAAAAAAGGATAGAAGTAACATGGAAAACCAAACTCTGATCGACAACGCCCGCTGCCTGCAAAAAGAGTTTGCCTGGTTCCGCCAGGTACTGGAGGTCAGGTTCTATCTGTATTTCCAGCAGCCCACGGAATACCAGCACGTCGGAGAGGTGCCGCCGCCCGATCTGGACGACGATCCTTCCCTCTATGCCAAGGTCGTTCAGCATTACCAGCTCAGCCTGGCCGAACGGCTGACCCTCCTGTTGGCTTTGGCGCCTCACCTGGCGCCTCAGGCGCTCGACCTCTTTTTCACCAAGAACAGCCTGTATGACCGGGGGTATACGGAATTCGGCGGACTGGTCGGGCAGGCGCACAGCGGTTTTTTGCCGACGGCCGAGACCGTACTGTTCCTGCTGGCGGGCGACGATCTGGAGCAGCGCCTGCAGTTGCTGAGCCTGTTCGATGAAGATCACTTCTTCAAGCGGCACAATATCGTGAGCCTGGTAGCCGAAAAACCGGGAGAGCCCTACCTGAGCAGCGCTTTGAAGATCAGCCAGGAGTATCTGACCTACTTTACGTCCGGCCGCGCCTACCGACCTACCTACAACACCAATTTTCCCGCAAAGCGCATCGAGACCGAGCTGGACTGGAACGATCTGGTGCTTGCCCCCTTCGTCCTGCACGAGGTCGGAGAACTCAAGGCCTGGATCCATCACCACGAGACGATCCGCAAGGATTGGGGACTGGGTGACCGGATCAAGCCCGGGTATCGGGCCCTGTTCTATGGGCCGCCGGGTACCGGCAAGACGCTGACGGCCTCCCTGCTCGGAAAAAGTACCCAGCTCGATGTGTACCGCATCGATCTGTCGCAGGTGGTCAGCAAGTACATCGGCGAAACAGAGAAGAACCTGGCCGGTATTTTCGATCAGGCGGAGAATAAGAACTGGATCCTGTTCTTCGACGAGGCCGACGCCCTCTTCGGGAAACGAACCAGCACCAAGGACGCTCACGATCGCTACGCCAATCAGGAAGTGGCCTATCTGCTGCAGCGCATCGAGGACTTTCCCGGGCTCGTGATCCTGGCCACCAACCTGAAAGGCAATATCGACGACGCCTTTGCCCGTCGTTTTCAGAACATGATCTATTTTCCGATGCCCGATGCGGCACAGCGGCTTCAACTGTGGCAGAATGCCTTCAAGGGCAAGGTGAAACTGGCGCCGGAGGTCGATCTGAAGCAACTGGCCGTAGAGTACGAAATATCCGGCGGCGGCATTGTCAACGTCTTGCGGTATGCTTCGTTAGCCGCTTTGCGGCAGGATCGGACGGAGATCCAGTTGCGCGATATTTTGCAGGGCGTGAGAAAGGAATTGCGAAAAGAAGGAAAAACGGGATAGACGATGGCGCAGCAAGACCCACCGATCCATTCTGCCGAACCCGCCCAGGCGCGGGCTGCGGGGGGATTGTCCGGAGGAAATTCCCCGCCTTTTGCCGACCTGCGAACGGAAATAGTCCGGCAAAGAAAGGTCGTGGAAGGCATTCGGCAGGGAAGCGTGCTGCAAATGACCCCGATCAGCAATTTTCTCGATCAGCAGGAAAAACTGCAACGAGATGCCTTGGCAGACCCGCAATGGCACGAGGGAAGATATACGACGGTGGGCTTCGAACACGAGTTCGTGCAGATGATCAAGGGGCAACCCCTTAGCGGGCTCTCTCATCTGTTGCTAGCCCATTCTGGCCGCCGGATGCCCTATACCGGAATTCCGTTCGTATTGGAAACCGATGCGAGCGATGCGGTGGAACTCGTTAGCCCTCCGTTCCTTTTGAGGACCGTTCTGGACCGCCCTGTACCGCTGCCCGATGTCGTGCGGAAGGTCGACGATATGTTTCGGGAACGCTTGCAGCACCTGGCCGCCACACAGCAAACGATCGGCGATCTGGTACAGGCTTTTGAGGAAGACGGGATCGATTTCAAACTGGGCGATCTGAAGATCGAGAGCGAACACATGTCCGACGAGACTCCTGCAGAGATCGTCGGAAAGAAGAAGAAAGACCAGGTGGACCCCAAAATGGTAGAGGCGATCAAACTGAAGAAAAGTACAAAGGGAGCCAAGGGAGCCAAGGGAGATGAAGAGGAATCTCATGTGAGTACCCACGTGAACTTCGCCACCGATGCGGAAACCTTCGGTCTGATGGAAGAATTCTTTTCCGGAAGTCATAAGGCTGGTACAGAGAACTACCTCAATGTGGAGAATGAGATCAAAGCCCACTTGTTTCAGATGGCCTTTGCCGCGGAATTAGGGGGGCAGGAAGGCAAGCCCATCCCTGAAGCCGAAAATATTCTGGCCGCCGTTTATGGCGTATCCAACCTGATCAATGAAATAAACGGATATGTTCGGATACAGGTCGGGACCAGATGGGTGGAAAGACTGAATAATGTACGGACTTCCTTTGACCGCGACACTGGCCGGCTACGCGA
>JAGQXA010000271.1 GCA_020436865.1 Saprospiraceae bacterium
CGGATACCCTTATTGTCGACGATCTCGGATTGTTCCGAGTACCAGACGGCCTGCGGGAGCGGGAAGTCGGTCACGAATCCGGCCGGCGATACGAAGTTGAAGGTGAGGCCGGTGGCCGGTACGCTGATGGTTACATTGGCGTCTTCCTCGGCGGTGGTTTGCACGACGAAACGAGGCTCGTCGTTGAAGAGCAGGTCGATATTTTCCATATAGCCGATCCAGAATTCGGTGCCGGAAGTCGTCGGTTGGGCAAACAGGGCCGACAACGGCAAGGCAGCCAGAACCAGTAGGGCGAAGAGCAAATTCCTTTTCATAGTGATGGTCTTTTCGCTGGAAAAAGATAATTTTCGGGGGATTGGTTTTCTGAACCGGGCACTATCTTTGCCCAATCTCCGGCAAAAGTACAGATTATCATGTTACCCAGTCCTCCCGAACGCTTTTCCATGCGCGCCATTGGGCGCGAGATCCTGCAAGTGGTCAACTTGGAGAAGGGCCTGGGCTACACGCTGTACGCCCTGACCCGCGCACCCGGAAGCACGCTGCGGAATTACCTGTTTCACGACCGCAGCAAGCTGACCAAACCGGTCGGTTTCCTGGTGCTGATCGTCGCCCTGGCCACTTACCTGACCGTCACGTTCTTCACCTTTCAGGAAGAGTTTCAGATAGCCGGAATGACCATCCATGCCACCGACTCTTCCCCCGACACGACCCATAACATCCTCCGCTTCTTTAAGGAGTACTTCAACCTTCTGTTGTTGCTGGTTCTGCCATTCTATGCGCTGGGATCTTATTGGCTTTTCCGGAAGAACCGATGGAATTTCGCCGAACACCTGGTGATCAACGCCTACATCCTCGGTTATCAAAACGCCATTTACCTCCTGTTCTTCCCGCTGCTCTTTTTGCCGGGCAGCCACAACATCTACCTGCTGGCCACCCTCATCTATCACCTGTACGCTTATCGCCTGGTCTTTGAAGCCCCTGGTTTTCGCGGCCTGCTTCGGGCTTTCGGCGCATTCCTGGTCTCCTATCTGTTGTACTACCTTTTCATAGCGATCGTATTTGTCGGGGTCGCCATTCTGTTTTAGCACCCAACCGTAGACCAGGCCTTCCTCGTCTAATCTCAAAAACGAACCGCATGAGAACTGTTGTTTTCCTGGCCTCTGGCCTATTGATCTTTGCACTCGGCTGCAAAAAGGACGAACAGACCAAACCAACCGAATACGACGCCTTCCTCTTCGGCAGTTTCTTCGGCGAATGCGTCGGCCCCGACTGCGTGAAAACGTACCGCATCAGCGAGGAGAAACTCTGGGAGGCCGCCACCGATGTGTATGCCTTCAATCCGGGTGCAGGCCCCACCGAGGAAGGATACCCGGGGCCTTTCGTCGAACTGTCGGCCGACCTCTACGAGCTGGCAAAAGACCTCCCCGATCAGCTTCCGGAGGAATTGTTTCAGGAAACGCAGAATGTATTCGGCCAGCCCGATGCGGGAGATTGGGGCGGCCTGTATGTCGAGGTGGTTACCGACGGGCAGCACTACGTCTGGATCCTCGACAACATGGAAACCAACATGCCGGAATACCTGCACGACTTTGCCGGCGCCATCCGGCAAACGATCGACGCCCTTCAGCCCTAGCGCTTGGGAAACTAGCCCGGTTGCCGGGCCTTCCGCCAGCCTATCGGCAGATAGACCAGAAAGAACATCAACAGCGCCAGCGCTTCTACCACCAGCAGATACCAGGGCCAGGGGCCGAGGTAATCGAGCGGCGAAGCCGTCGGCGGTTTTCCCAGGATGTACACGTAATTGGACCCCAGCAGCAGATTGAGTCCGAGCACGACCAGCACGTACAGTTGCAGGAGCCCGAACGAGCGAAACAGGCCTCGCGTCGTGGGGTACAAGTCGAAAACCCGGGTGATGTAAACCGCGTACACGATCAGCCCGCCGTGCACAAACCAGTATTTGAAGAAGGTGAAATGCGGAAAGCCGTCGTACAGATGCGGCGTGAGCACCGCCTGCAGCGTGCCGGCCAGGATCCAGAAATAGAGGATCTCGTGTACGCGTTGAGAGGGCTTCCACATCAACAGGGGCAGCGCGAGCGCTACGACATTGCAAATGTCGAGAGGCAGGTCGGTGCGATGATCGAAATCGCCCAGCCACAGGCGAATGGCGATCCAAAACGCCACCCAGAAAGAGATGAGCAGGCTCAGCCCGCGGGCGATCTGCAATTGCCCGCGCCCGTTCAGGTAGCGTTTGGCCAAAAAAGGCAACAACAGGGCCAGCAGCACCGTCAATCCGATCATGAGTTTGTGCTGAAAGCCGAAGAGGTGGAAGTCTTCGTTATAGCGAAAAAAAGGGGTGTTCATGCGCAGAGATAGCGTTTCTGAACGATGGCGTTTCTAAAGATACTTCATCTCTCAGACATCCTCTCGAAAAAAGTGCGAGCCGATCTGCGGATCACTGATACTGATACTCAAAGCAACCGATATCCGGGGTCGCCGGATCGCGATCGTTGCCTTCCAGATCGAGCGGAATGCCGGGCAGCGGCAGCGCTTGTCCCTCCGCGATCGACAGGGTGTCGAGATGGTAGTCGTCTTCGTTGGGATCGACAAAGATCGGGTCGCCGAAATCGGCATTGATACACGGATTGCACTGCTCGAACAGAAAATTCGGGTACCCCCCGTCGTCGGGGTCCAGCAGATCGCGCACCCGCACGAGGCAGTGGTCGAAGCCGACGACAAAGGAGAACGGATCCTGGCCGCCGGTGAAATCCGACAACACGATCTCGTCGGCGCGCGACCCGAACACGATCGAGTTGCGAAAATTGGCGTGCAAGCGGTAAATGTCGAACTCCTCGCAAAGCA
>JAGQXA010000272.1 GCA_020436865.1 Saprospiraceae bacterium
GCCCGCGGCAGCCAGAGCAGTGCGATGGCCAGCCAGGCGCAGAGGAAGAAAACGAGCGGCAGATGCCCCCACAGCTGTCCGAACTGATCGAGTTGCAGCATGCGATAGCCGGAAAAGAGAGCGCCGGCGCCCAGCGCGGCAGCGGCCAGATAGCGGTAAAGCGGTTTCACGGGCGGTATTTTTTCATGGCTTCGGCTATGGGTCGGTTGCCCAAGGCCGAAGCCGCTCTCTGGGTGATGTGTCGAGGATCGACCGGACCGTCAGCTGAAAGCGGGCGAAGTCCCGCAGGTACGTACATATCCTCGAGCAAGGTAGTTTTGGGCATTCAGCGCACCGCGAAACCGTCGCTCCACCCATCGGGCGGGGCCACGAAGGCCAGTTCGCCCTTTTCGTTCTCGGCCATGAGGATCATGCCTTGCGACTCGACGCCCTTCAGGGAGCGCGGAGCCAGATTGGCCAGCACGATCACTTTCTTGCCGACGATACCTTCCGGTTCGAAGAACTCGGCGATACCCGACACGATGGTGCGCCGCTCGAAGCCCAGGTCGACCGTCAGCTTGAGCAATTTCTTGGCCTTGGGGATCTTCTCCGCTTCCAGGATGGTACCGGTGCGGATATCGAGCTTGGTAAAATCGTCGAATTGAATGGTCGGCTTCACCGGCTCGTGTTCGCTTTGCTTTTCCGCTTCCAGGATCGCCTGCAGCTTGGCCTTCTGGCTTTCGACGATCGCCAGGCGGCTCTGGTCCTTGCGGTCGTTGATCTTGGCGAACAACAGTTCCGGCTCGCCGATCCGGTGACCGGCGGCGAGGGGAGCCTGATCATTGGCCAGGCGGTCGAGCAGGTCGCCCAGACGGGCATCCGCCGCGTCTGTCCAACCGACCAGCTTGCGGATCTTGGCGGCGGTGAAGGGGATGAAAGGCTCCGTCAGGGCTGCCAGGAGCGCAACGATCTGCACGCAAGAGTACAGGCATTTGCGCACCTCGGGATGATCGGGGTCCTCCTTCCACAGTTGCCAGGGCGATACTTCCTGCAGATAAGTGTTGCCGAAGGAGGAGACATCCATCAGCAACTGCAGGGCCGCCCGGAAGTTATAGGATTCGATCTCGCGGCAAAGCTGATCGATCAGGTCGCGCACCTGGGCCAGTTCGGCCGGAAAGGCATCGACCGCGGGCACCTGCCCGTCGAAGTACTTGTTGGTCAGTACAACCACGCGGTTGACGAAATTGCCGAGATTGTCGGCCAGTTCCTTATCGTGGTATTCGACGAAATCGTCCCAGCGGAAATCGCTGTCGCGGTTTTCCGGCATGATGCGGATCAGGGCGTAGCGCAGGGCGTCTTCGCAGTTGGGGAAGTCGCGGAAGGCCTCGAGGTATTCGTGTTGTTCGATGCCCCAGCCCTTGGATTTGGAGAACTTCTGTCCTTCAAAGTTCAGGAACTGGTTTGCGGGCACGTTGACCGGCAGGGCAAAATCGCCATGGGCCTTGAGCATGGCCGGGAAGACGATGCAGTGGAACACGATATTGTCCTTGCCGATGAAGTGCACCAGTTCCACCTGATCGCCCTTCCAGTATTCCTCCCAGTCGCGGCCGTTATCGATGGCCCACTGCTTGGTGGAGGAGATGTAGCCGATCGGGGCGTCGAACCAGACGTACAGCACTTTTCCGGCTGCTTCGTCGAGCGGTACGGGAATGCCCCAGTCGAGATCGCGGGTGATCGCCCGGGGCTGTAGGCCACCTTCGACGTCGAGCCACGACAGGCATTGTCCGACCACGTGTTTTTTCCAGAGGCGAGGGTCGTGGTGTTGCTTGCCGTCGAGCAACCCCTTCTCGATCCATTCGCGCAGCCAGCCGGCGTGTTTGTCGAGCTTGAAGTACCAGTGTTTGGTGGGCCTTAGCACGGGCTTTGCCCCGCTGAGGGTCGACACCGGGTCGATCAGTTCGGTCGGCGAGAGGGCCGATCCGCACTTTTCGCATTGATCGCCGTAGGCCTCGGTATGTCCGCAACGCGGACAAGTACCCGTGATGTAGCGATCGGCCAGGAATTGCTGGTACTCCTCGTCGAAATACTGCTCGCTCGTCCGTTCTTCGAACTCGCCTCCTTTTCGGTAGAGCTGGAGGAAGAACTCCTGCGCCGTTTCGAAATGCAGCGGCGCGCTGGTCCGGTGATAGTAGTCGAAGGAAATCCCCAGCCGCTGGAAGGTATCCTTGTTGAGCGCGTGGTACTTGTCGATGATCTCTTGCGGAGAAACGCCTTCCTTCTTGGCCCGCATGGTGATCGCCGCGCCGTGTTCATCGGATCCGCAGACGAATACCACATCCCGCCCTGTTTGCCGCAGGTACCGCACGAAGATGTCGGCAGGCAGGTAGGCTCCTGCGAGGTGCCCCAGGTGCAGGGCTCCGTTGGCATACGGAAGGGCAGAGGTGACCAGATATTTCTTCTCCTTGTTCATGAAAGACGTTTAGGGGATTACCGGCCGGAAAGGGAGCCGGGCCGTTCGCGAATATACGGATTGCCAACGCAATCACGGATTTTTTGGTTCAAAAAGGCAGGGGAGACGGATGGAGGCGGGCAAAAAAAAACAGGGCACTAACGTAGTACGTAGCACCCTGTATAACCCCAAAAAACCAAATGAAAACAATCTACATATGTTAAGTTCTTATCGTCTATTTGCTGGTAGAAAGGAAGCATGAAATAAACTTCCTATGTAAATATGTGACAATATTCTGAAAACTTTATTTTTTCTCCCAACTTTTCGGGATTTTTTTTGCCTGTCCTTCAGATAGGACTCGATCGGCAACTTTCCGTCACTAAATATCTGAAAAAAAACTCAACAATGCGAATTAATTAACATTCATTCGTGACGCTTGGCAAAGATAAGAAATTCTGCAAAGTCGCAAATAGGCAAAATATTAAAATGTCCGCCAGACAACCTAGGGGTAAGATCGGATTGCAAGGGACTTTTTCTTAATCCGTTGATTATCAAATTTTAATAAGCAGAATGAGCCTCGTTTTTTTATTGGGTAATTTTGATACAAAAATGACAGTTCGAGCTACCGTTCTTGCGGGGAAGATCATTTGCGAAGCTCGTCGTCGCTTCGTACATTTACCCAATTCCGGGTAGTTCCTGATCCGGCAGGTTTCTCACGATCCAAACCCATATGGCTAAGGTAAAAAAGCTCTTCTTCTGTAGCAATTGCGGCGTCTCTTCCCCGAAGTGGGTAGGTAAATGTCCGAGTTGCGGCGAGTGGAACACTTATCAGGAAGAAGTGGTCGTAAAAGGCGACACTCGCGAGCAGCAGCGTTCGACCTGGCGTCGCGACGACGGCTCGAAGAAACGCGTGCGGGCGGTGCCGCTGCCCGAGATCCAGCAGGGCCAGACCAGGCGTTTGCAGACGCCCGACACCGAACTCGACCGGGTGCTGGGCGGCGGCATCGTAGGCGGATCGCTGGTA
>JAGQXA010000273.1 GCA_020436865.1 Saprospiraceae bacterium
GCCAATGTGCTGCTGGTCGGCCCGGCCGGTGTGGGGAAAAGCGCCGTACTCAAGGCCGCCATCCGCAAGATCCACAACCTGGCCCGCAAAGAAAAGCTGGAGTACTCCTTCTGGCGCATTCTGGCTCAGCGCATCACAGCCACGGCCAAGTACCTGGGGGAATGGGAAGAGATGGTGGAAGGCTTGATCCGCGATCTGCAAGCATCTAACGGGATCTTGTGGGTAGAGGACATTCTGCGGTTGGTCGAAACAGGCGGCCGGGGCCCGGAAGACAGCGTCGCGGCCTTCATGCTATCGCATTTGCAGCGCGGAGCCTTGCAGTTGGTCGGGGAAGCCACCCCACAGCAGCTCGAAAGTCTTCGGCAATTATTGCCGGGCTTTGCCGAAAATTTCCAGGTCGTGGAGATTCCCGAACTCCCGGAGAAGAAGGTGCAGGGCATTCTGGAGAAATTCGCCGAATATGCCCAGCAACAGATGCAGATCCGCATACCGGCCGATTCTCAGCAGCTGGCGTACCGCTTGCTGCACCGCTACTACCCGTACGAGCAATTTCCGGGCAAAGGGATCAAATTTCTGGCGGCCTGCACCAACGAGGCTCAGCTGAACCAGCGCAAGCTCGTGACCCGGGAGGAGATCATCCGCCAATTCATCCGACAAACCGGTTTGCCTGAGCTCTTCCTGCGCGACGACCTGCTACTCGATCAGGCAGAACTGTCGTCCTATTTCCGCACGCGCATCATCGGACAAGATGCCGCCGTGGAAAAACTCTGCGAGATCGTCAAGATCTACAAAGCCGGCTTGAACAATCCGCACAAGCCGATCACCACATTACTGTTTGCCGGTCCGACCGGGGTCGGCAAAACGGCCAGCGCCAAGGCCATGGCCGATTATTTCTTCGGGAAAGGGCGCACGCAGTCGCCCCTGGTACGGATCGACATGAGCGAGTTCCAATATGCCGGGCAACTTGGCCGACTGATCGGCACGGGCAAGGAGGTGGGACAACTGGTCCGGGAGATTCGCGAGCGTCCGTTTGCCGTACTATTGCTCGACGAAGTGGAAAAGGCCGATCCTTCGATCTTCGACGCCTTACTCACCGTTCTCGACGAGGGCTTGCTGGTCGACGCTTACGGGCGCATCACCAATTTCCGCAATACCATCATCGTGATGACGACGAATCTGGGCGCCAGCAACCGGCAATCGATCGGTTTTTCCGATACCACCGGGGCCTCGGCGCGCTACGAGTCGGCCATTGCCGGTTTCTTCCGGCCGGAATTCATCAACCGCATCGACAACGTGGTATTGTTCGATCCGCTGAAGAAAGAAGCGATCAGGCAGATCACGATGAAAGAACTAAGCGAGCTGAACCAACGCGAAGGCATTCGCAAACGAGGGCTTCGGTTAGACTTCCGTTCGGGCCTGATCGATCGTCTGCTGGAGGTCGGATTCGACGAGCGGTACGGCGCCCGGCCGTTGCAGCGCGCCATCGAGGAATGGGTCGTGCAGCCGCTGGCACAATGGCTGGTCGGCCGAAAATCACTGTCCGGCAACACGCTCGAGCTGGACATCCAGGACGACAAACTCCACATCGAGCCGCGCTAGGTCAGAATTCGCGCACCGCCCGGAAACTGCCGGCAATCGAGTGGGCATTGCCTTGGAGGTCGGTAAAAAACCCGCCGAGCGTACCGCTGAGGTAGTCGCCCGGTTGCCCCAGGTGGTCGATGCGGCACTGAACGCTGAATTGATCGATCGTTTGCGTCGAATGCGTTCCGATCACAAACTCCCCCGGGTCGACGTTGTACAGGCCCGGTTGATCGGCCAGGACCCGGAATGCCAGCCCGGTCAGATCGTCTACCAGATAGAGGATGCTATCTTGCTGATAGCCCACCGGATACTTCCCGACCAGATCGTCGGAATCGAGGCGGAAGGCGAGAAACTCATTCTGTCCGTCGCAACTCAGGAGCGGGCCGGCAGAAGGCATGAAGTCGGTT
This sequence comes from Saprospiraceae bacterium, assembly GCA_020436865.1. Lineage (GTDB taxonomy): Bacteria > Bacteroidota > Bacteroidia > Chitinophagales > Saprospiraceae > JAGQXA01. The sequence continues at coordinate 1,989 of JAGQXA010000273.1, forward strand.
TCCAGAAGGACCGACTGGCTCTCCTCCTCTTGCAGGAAGTCGAACCCGGAGACCAAAGGCGGCTCGCCGTCGCAGGACGTAAAGAAAGTGGAAAATTGGCCATCTCTTGTCAATAGGACGCGATCGCGGTCCGGCAATTGCAGAAGCACATATCCACTGGCCACCGGTTCAAGCTCACAGTCTAGCAGACTACCTGCCAGATAGCTGTCGTAGGCGCCAGAGGCATTCACTACCTGAACCGGCCAATTGGAGGCGTTGCCGAGCGAATGTTGGTAGAAGGCCTCGCCGCAATCATCTTCCAACAGGATCTCGAGCGGCAGATCTTGCGGAAACCAACCTTTAACCTCTCCAGCGA
>JAGQXA010000274.1 GCA_020436865.1 Saprospiraceae bacterium
CGTTCGTGCGGACCGGCTACCTGCTCAGCGCCCTGGCCAAGCCCATGATGGCGATTTGGGCCAGCCCCGTCTGGGTCCTGCTCGCCCGCACGCTCGACCGGCTCGGGAAGGGAATCCGCACCGGAGCCCGCGACGCCCTCCTCGCCTCGGAAGCAAGTTCGCAAACCCGGGGCCGCATTTTCGGACTACACCGCGGAATGGATACCTTGGGGGCCGCGATCGGCCCCGGGCTCGCCTTGTGGTTCTTGTGGTCGCATCCCGCCCAATATCGCTCGCTGTTCCTGTTGGCGTTCCTGCCGGGGCTGGCGGCTATTGCCTTGACGTGGTTGCTGCGGGAAAAGCAAGACCGGCACTCCGGGCCGGTTTCCATGCCGGGCTTTTTCCACTTCCTGCGCTATTGGAAAGAAAGCAACCCTGCCTACCGGCGGTTGGTTGCCGGCCTGCTCGCTTTCGCGTTGGTCAACAGTTCCGATCTTTTTCTGCTGTTACTCCTGAAATCTCGCGGTTTGTCGGATGCGGCCCTGATCGGCTGGTACATTTTCTACAATCTCGTGTACGCCCTGGCGGCCTTCCCGCTGGGCGGCGTGGCCGATCGCTGGGGGTTGCGGCCGACCTTTAGCGGAGGTCTGCTGTTGTTCGCGATGGTCTACGCCGGATTTGCCTCCGCATCCGAAACCTGGCATTTTGGCGTATTATTCCTGCTGTATGGGATCTATGCAGCAGCGACGGAGGGCGTGGTCAAAGCCTGGATCAGCAACCTCAGCAAAGCGAAAGACCGGGGCAGGGCCATTGGGGCATACGAGGGGCTCCGAAGCGTAGCGACCCTGCTGGCCAGCGCCGGCGCAGGGCTCGTTTGGCAACAGTTCGGTCCCAAAACCCTGTTCTTTCTCACGGCGGGTATCGTCCTGACCATTGCGATCTACCTGAGTTCCATACGGTTGCCCGGCTTCGTTCCAGACGAAAAATGAGAAAATTGCCTATTTTTCGCTCTTTCTCACAATGGTTGCCGTATGATCATCTATCGAGCTACAGGGTGGTTGCTTGCCCTTTTTTTTCTCCTGGGAGGCCGACCGGTCGATGCACAATCGCCCTACCGGATCCATTGGCCACAGGAAGCCGCCTACTATGCCGCGGGTGGCGCCAGCCTCGGGCTGGGGGCTTACCTGCGTACCCGAACGCCTTTGTTCACCACCGATGAACTCACGACCCTCGATCCGCACGACATCAATCCATTCGACCGGATCGCCACCCGCTGGCACTCCCAGGCCGCGCACGAGGCCAGCAACTACCTCTGGTACGGATCACATGTGCTGCCATTCACCCTTCTGGCCGGCCGGGAGATGCGAGAGGACTTTCCGACCCTCGTTGTTCTGTACAGCGAGACCGTGCTGATCAATGCCGGCGCCACGCTGGTGACCAAATACTTATTCGAGCGACCCCGCCCCTTCGTCTTCGACCAGATCACCGCCACCGACAAGAAGCTCACGCCTAACGCCAAGGCTTCTTTCGTGTCGGGCCATACCTCCATGACCGCCGCCAACACCTTCTTCGTCGCCAAGGTGTTTTCGGACTACCATCCCGACTCGCCCTGGAAACCGGTCGTGTGGACTGCCGCCGCCTCGATCCCTGCCGTGACCGGCTTTCTGCGCGTGCGGGGCGGGCGCCACTACCCTACCGACGTGATCGGCGGATACGTATTGGGAGGACTCATCGGTTATTTCGTGCCTCATCTGCACCGCCGATCCGCGCACCATCGCGAATTGACCATCGTACCCACCCCCGGCGGCCTCCACCTAACCTGGGGCCTATAAAGAGAGGACCTCTACGAGGTCCAGTTTTCGCAGATACCTGCGAAAGAACAGCGGACCTCGTAGAGGTCCCCTCTTTATAGGCGAGCGTGAGCGAGGTGATGGCGGCAGTGCCAGTCGTACAGGGCCAGGAAATCGACAATGCGCATCGGCTCGTCGAATTCCGGGTGCCGGACGCGGAGATCCAGATCGGCAGGTTCCAACGAACGCAAGAGATAAACCCAACGGGCGTGCAGGCCGTCGAGGATGGATAGCGACCATTCCACCGGAGCTTCCAGGGAATCTGCCGTTTGGCTCCAGGCGTCCTGATCGTATGGTTTGATAGTCGGGATATCTTCGGTAAGCGCCAGTTTGATGCGGATGTAGGCATTGAGGTGGCTGTCGGCGACATGGTGGACCAGCTGACGCAGGGTCCAGCCGCCGGGGCGGTAAGGAGTGGCCAGTTTTTCGGCGGTGGCCGAGGCGCAGACCTGGCGCATTAAGCCCGGAAATGCTTCCAGGGTATCGACAAAGCCACGGATTTCGTCCGCAGAATAGGAAGTCTTCGGCACGTGGCGGCCGACGGGAAAGCGAAGGTGTTCCATGATCGTAACAGTTGGGTGAAGAATGCATCAAAAATAAGAAAATTAGCGATCGGAAGGCTATAGCCTTCCGACCGCTAAGGAGTATATTTGGCGCAAATAGAATGACAGCATGAAGACAAGATTGGGCAGGCGGGCGTACGTCCTGGTCAAGTGGCAAGTCGAGAAAGTGATCAAGTGGCTGGCCGCCCACATTTCCCAACGCAATTACCAGATCATCGTCAGCATCCTGATCGGCATTGTCGCAGGTCTGGCGGCTGTCGTTCTCAAGTATTCGGTCTTCCGCGTCCGCGAATGGATGCACGGCAACGACCCCACCCAGGGCCGGATCGGCTTTGTTTTTTTCCCCATCCTGGGGGTGCTGCTGACGGTCCTTTACATCCGCTTCATTTTGCGGCGCAAGCTCGATGTCGGGTCTTCCGGGCTGATCTATGCCGTTTCGCGCAAGCGCGTCAATCTTCCCAAGCACGAAATGTACTCGCACATCATCAGCAGTTCGCTGACGGTGGGCTTAGGTGGTTCCGTAGGCCTGGAGGCGCCCCTAGTGCGGACCGGCTCTGCCATCGGCTCCAATCTGGCGCAACTGCTGCGAGTGGGCAGGAACAAACAAACGCTCTTCCTGGCCTGCGGCGCTGCGGCCGGCATGGCCGCCATCTTTAATAGTCCGGTCGCGGCCGTGATCTTCGCCTTTGAAGTACTGCTTACGGATATCGCGCTTTACTCATTCATCCCCTTGCTCATCGCGGCGGCAACCGGAGCGGTGGTCTCCCGTTTTTTCTACTACGAACAATTGTTCTACCTGCCGACCCAAGGCTGGTCGATCGACACCATTCCACTTTTTATGCTCCTTGGCGTGCTGTGCGGCCTTTATTCGGCCTACATGGCGCGCAGTGTGTTGTATTTCAAGGAGTTATTCATGCGCCGACAACAACCGGTCGAGCAGTTTATCCTGGGGGGACTGGCCCTCGGCGCCCTGATCTTTCTGATGCCGCCCCTGTTTGGCGAAGGTTACGAGACGGTCAATCAGCTACTTTCGGGCGACTACCGGGCCGTCACCGAGCACAGTTTCTTCTACGCTTTGTCCGACAACCTCTGGTGGATCATCGCCTTCACGCTGCTGGTGATCCTCACCAAGGCCATGGCCACCTCCATCACTCTGGCCCTTGGCGGCAACGGAGGGGTATTCGCCCCTTCGATGTTCACCGGAGCGACCCTTGGATTCATCTTTGCCGCTACCATCAACCAATTGGGACTGGTCGAGTTACCGATCGCCGATTTTGTCGCGGTGGCCATGGCCGGTATCCTGAGCGGAGTGATCAAGTCGCCCCTCACAGGTATCTTTCTCATAGCCGAGATCACCGGCGGTTATGCGCTGTTCGTCCCCCTGATGATCGTTTCGGCCCTCTCCTACTTCGTGTCGTTCTACTTCGAGCCGCATTCGATCTTCACCAAGGAGCTTTACCAGAAGGGGTTGTGGGTGCCGTCGCATGAAAAGGACCTTCAACTCCTCAAGAACATGCGACTGGAGGAACTGCTCGAACGCAATTTTTCGGTGGTCATGCCCGAGCAGACCCTCGGCCAGTTCATCGAGATCATCGCCCAATCCCGCCGCAACGTTTTTCCCGTCACCGACGATCACCGCCGCTTCCTGGGGATCATCCTGCTCGACGATGTACGGGAGATTATGTTCAAACCCGAACTTTACGAGACCACGCTGGTGCGCGATCTGCTCCAGCAACCTCCGGCTATCCTGCAATACGACGACCGGATGGAAGATGTGATGGAAAAGTTCGAACAACATCAGGCCTGGAACCTTCCAGTAGTAAGAGATGAAAAATACCTTGGCTTTGTCTCCAAATCGAGTATCTTAAGCAGATATCGGAAATTGCTCCAGGAACGGAGCGAGAGTGTTTAGAATTAAGGGTTACAAAGGTTGCAGAGGTTGCAGAGGTTGCAGAGGGGGGCCATAGCGAGGCGAAGAACCCAATTAACCAATAATCCAATTAACCAATCAACCAATAACCCAATTAACCAATCAACCAGAAACCAATTTGCATAGAAAGATCCAGATCGAACTCCCCATCCTGCTTCCGGAGGTTCCGGATGAGCACGACCATTGCGTGCACAGGCTGATCGCCCTGCTGAAGGAGCGGTCTGGGATCGAACAGGTGCATGTGCGGCAAAAAGACCACGGCCGGCCGGCGGATCTGTGCATTCACTATGAGCCAGACGTCATTTCCCTGCGGCGGGTGCAGGAGATCTCGCGACAATGCGGGGCCACGGTAACGGAGCGATACCTGCATCTCGATCAGAAAGTCGACGGGATCCGCAGTCAGCGGCACGCCGTGAAGCTCGGCGCCTATTTCAAGAAACATACCGGCATCCTCGACGCCGTCGCCCAACTACCCGACTTTCTGCGGATCGAGTACGACCGCGAGCAGATCTCGACCGAAGAGGTCGTAGCCCTGGTCAGGAAGGCAGGGCTCAAGGAACGACAAACCGACCGATCCAGCGAGCCCGACCACCCGCACCGCTCGGAGCGAACCGAGCTGGCCTTCGCGTTGCTTTGCGGGGCCTTCCTCCTGACCGGCTTTGCGCTCGATCGCCTGCAGGTCGGTCCGCACTGGCTGCATCTGGGTCTGTTCGCCCTGGCCTACCTCTTCGGCGGATATTTCACGCTGATCGCGACCTTCAAGACCTTGTGGAAGGGTGGGTTCGACATCGACCTGCTCATGCTGGTAGCCGCCGCCGGCGCCGGCATCCTGGGCGCCTGGGCCGAAGGGGCATTGCTGTTGTTCCTGTTCAGCCTGGGGCACGCTTTGGAGCATCTGGCGATGGACAGAGCACGAAAGTCCATTTCAGCCCTGGCCGATCTGGCGCCCAGAATGGCGCTGGTACGCCGCCAGGGAAAGACGCGCGAAATTCCCGTCGAGGAATTGCAGGTCGACGACATCGTGCTGGTCAAGCCCAACAGCAAGATCTCGGCCGACGGCATCGTGGTGAAAGGCTCGGGCGCCGTGAACCAGGCGCCGATCACCGGAGAAAGCGTTCCCGTAGAAAAGGAGCCCTTTCCGTCCGACCAGCGCATTCCCTCCGACGAAAGCAAACTGCCCGATCGTCACAAGGTGTTCGCCGGCACCATCAACGGCAACAGCGTGCTGGAAGTGAGGGTCCGCCGACGGTCGGACGACACCACCCTGGCGCGGCTCATTCAACTGGTGCGCGAAGCAGAAACCCAAAAATCGCCGACCCAGCGCTTTTCCGACCGCTTCGAGAAATACTTCGTGCCCTCCGTGCTCTTCGTGGTCGTCTTGTTGTGTTTTGCCTTTCTGGTGATCGACGAGCCCTTCAGCCGTAGCTTTTACCGCGCCATGTCGGTGCTGGTCGCCGCTTCCCCCTGCGCCCTGGCCATTTCGACCCCAAGCGCCGTTCTTAGCGGCATCGCCCGGGCGGCCCGCGACGGGGTGCTGATCAAGGGAGGACGCCCTTTGGAAGATCTGGGCAACATCAAGGCCATGGCCTTCGACAAGACCGGCACCCTGACCAAGGGCAAGCCGGTTCTGACCCATACCTGGCCCATCGAC
>JAGQXA010001002.1 GCA_020436865.1 Saprospiraceae bacterium
AATTCCGTTTCAGCTGGGCCAAAAGAGATCCGCGCCGCCGATCAGACGAAGGCAGCCTCGGGAAAAAGATCCGGTAAATGAAGAAATGGTGGTTAGGGAACGAGCCCAAAGGTAGGACGCGTCATGGGTTTCTGCCAGGGTAATTATTTGGGGTGCTACGACGCACAGTAGAAACGAAATGGACTTATTTTTCTGAAAAACAGATTTTTATGAGAAAGTAAACTACGCTTTTCAAGCCGGGAAATGGGCCGTTTTACAGAGGAAAGTAGAAGGGGGCGTCTCCGTCGGCAAAGCGGAAATCCATTACCGGCGGCCAGGCCGGCGGCGAAAGGATCTGCTGCCAACGGTCCAGTTCGGCTTGTAGCCGGCGCACGGTGATAGAGTCGCTTTCCCAACGATTGCGGCGTTCGAATGGATCCTCCTCCATTTGGTAGAGCACCCGGCCGCCGCCTTTGGAGTCGACGATCATTTTCCAGGGGCCGCTGCGGATGGCCTGGAGGTAACCCGAGCGCCAATACAGCGCTTCGTGGGGCGGTCCGGATCGCCGCCCCTCCAGAAAGGGCAGTAGATCGATGCCGTCGATCTCTCGTCCTGGTGGGAGTGGGATACCTGCCGCTGCGCAGAAGGTCGGAAAGAGGTCGAGCGCGCTCACGGGCTGGTTGTAGTCGGCGCCCGGTGGCAGGCGGTCGGGCCATTGCCACGCCATAGGCACATTGATGCCGCCTTCGAAAAAGGTGAATTTTCCGCCTTTTAGCGGGGCATTGGAGGTGGCTTTGGTATAGGTGGCTCCGCCGTTGTCGCTGAGGAAGACCAGCAGCGTGTTGTCGTCGAGCCCGCTCTTGCGCAACTGCCCCACGATGCTGCCGACCGCCTCGTCGAGTGCGGCGATCATGGCATAGTAGGTCTGTTTGTTAGGGTCGGCCACCAGCCCGAAGCGATCGACCAGCTCGCGGGGCGCCTGAAAGGGCGTGTGCGGAGCCGAGAAGGGCACGTACAGAAAAAAGGGTTCGTGCTCATGATCCTGGATGAATCGGCAGGCCTCTTCGGCGATGCGGTAGGTCAGGTATCCGGCTTCGTCGACGATGGAGTCGTTGACGCGGATGGCCGCGCCCTCCGTTCGGCCTTTGCCCCAGATGTAGGGATCGGAGAAATCGTCATGCCGCTGATTGACGATCCGGGGGTCGTCGGGATCGGCATAGAGCGAGTACGCTTCGTAGAAGCCATAGTGATGGTCGAAGCCCATTTGCAGGGGAAGGGAAGGAGCATGGTACCCCAGGTGCCATTTCCCGAAGATCGCGGTGCGGTAGCCGAACTTGCGCAGCCATTCGGCCAGGGTGATCTCGGAAGGAGGCAGTCCCTGCCGGCGAATATCGGCCGGACGAGGATATTCCCGCTTGTCGTCGGCTACGATCCACTCTTCGGTATCGAAAAAGTACTGGAAGGCAAGGTACTCCAGGCGGTTGCGCGGATAGCGCTCATGAGGTTGGTGCTCGTGTCCGAAGCGTTGCTGGTAGCGCCCGGTGAGCAGGGCCGCTCTCGACGGACTACAGATCGGAGAGGTCACGTAGGCTTCGGGGAACCGGACTCCGCGTCTGGCGATCGAGTCGATATGCGGGGTTTGTACCGGAGCGGGGCCATAGAGCGAAAGGTCGTACTTGCCCAGGTCGTCGGCCAGGATCAGCACCAGGTTGGGCGG
>JAGQXA010000275.1 GCA_020436865.1 Saprospiraceae bacterium
GATCTTCCGATCCCAAGCTCGACCTCAACCACTTCATCCACCTTTAATGAATACCTATGAAATTGCACCTTTTACTTCCGATCCTGGGCCTGACCCTGTGTCAGGCTTGTAGTTCCGATGCGCCTCCTGCGAATTCGCCGATGGCGGCCGCCTCTCCTTCCTTTCCGAAAAAGGCCGCGAACCTGACGATCTACGAGGTCAACATCCGGCAGCATACGGCAGAGGGGACCATACAGGCATTCCTGCAGGACCTCCCTCGCCTGAAGGAATTGGGCATCGGGATGTTATGGATCATGCCCATCCAACCGATCGGGCTCAAGGAGCGAAAAGGAAGTCTGGGGAGTTACTATTCCATACAGGACTACCGGGAGGTGAATCCCGAGTTCGGCGCCAACGAAGACTTTAAAGAATTGACCCGACGGGCACATGAATTGGGCATGTACGTCATCCTGGACTGGGTGCCGAACCATACGGCCTGGGACCATCCGTGGATCAGCGAGCATCCGGACTATTATGCACAGGATGAAGCCGGCAACATCATTTACGAGGCCGATTGGACCGACATCGCGCTGCTCAACCATTACAATCCGGCTACCCGGCGAGCCATGATCGACGAAATGAGGTACTGGATCGAAGAATACGACATCGACGGTTTTCGCTGCGACCATGCCGGCCACGAGATCCCACTCTTTTTCTGGGAAGAAGCCACCGCCGAGCTCGACCCGCTCAAAGACCTCTTCTGGCTGGCGGAATGGGACGGCGCCCGCATGCACCTGGAATTCGACGGCACCTACGCCTGGCCCATGTTGCACCTGATGGACAAAGTCGGGAAAGGGCAACTCCCGGCCGACACCCTCGCCGAATGGATCGAACTGGACCTGCACGAATATGGCCGCAAGCCCTTCCGCATGACCATGACCACCAACCACGACGAGAACTCCTGGAACGGTACGGTTTTCGAGCGGTATGGCGACGGACACCGGGCTTTCGCCACGCTCATCTTCACCGCCTACGGGATCCCGATGCTTTACAGCGGGCAGGAAGCCGGGCTCGACAAGCGTCTGCGCTTCTTTGACAAGGATACGATCGATTGGAGCGATCCGCTGCAACTGCAACCCTTCTACAAACAGCTAATAGCTCTAAAAACCGACAATCCCGCGTTATGGGCCGGCGAATATGGCGCAATTCCCCAGCGGATCAATGCCGACGCCAACGTCTACGCCTTCAAGCGGGAGCTGGGCAACAATCGCGTGATCGGCATTTTGAACCTCTCCGCCGATCCGCAGCAGTTGCTGCTGACCGATCCCTCCGTAGCAGGAACCTATAGCGACTATTTCACCGGAGCTCGTGTCGAGCTGTCGGCCGATCGACCCTTGCCGCTCCAAGCCTGGCAATACCTGGTATTTACGGAATGATCGATCCATGCCCACAAGGCCGGCCCCGGATCATTTCTCGAAAACACCATCGCATGCACCTTTCTGTCCGCGAACTACAGAAATCCGACATTCCTTCCCTGGTCGCTTATTGGCGCGATGCCGAGGAGGCCCATCTTCTGGGCATGGGCGTCGATCTGGCCAAAATGCCGGCCCCAGAGGCCTTGACGGCCATGCTTTCCGAGCAAGTGGACCGACCCTATCGCGAAAAAGCCTCCTATTGCCTCATCTGGGAGGTCGACGGCCAGGCTGTCGGTCACACGAACATCAATCGGATCCGGTTCGGGGAAGAAGCCTATATGCATCTGCACCTTTGGACGCCGAGACTGCGTCGCAAGGGCCATGGCACGGCCCTCGTCCAATTGGCCGTGCCGTTCTACTTCCGCCATTACGAACTTCAGACGCTTGTTTGCGAGCCCTATGCCCTGAATCCTGCGCCAAACCGAACCCTGGAAAAGGCGGGATTCACCTTTGTGCGGGAGTACCGAACCATTCCCGGCTCCATCAATTTCGAGCAAGCGGTCAAGCGATGGGAACTGACGCGACAGGCCTTTGAAAAATTGGTACCTTCATTCTGACAAAACCTCGCCACATGCCCACTGCCGATCTGATCCGTCAGCGGCTTGCCCGCCAGCAAATGACTTCCTCCACCTGCCGCACACCGGCGGAGGTCGTGAGCTGGCTCGGCGGCATGCAGGCGCAAGATTACGAACACTCCAAATGGGCGATCGGCCTGCGCCTGCCCGACTCGACCGTACAACTCGTCGATCAGGCCATCGCGGATCGTAACATTCTGCGATCCTGGATCATGCGAGGCACCCTGCACTGGGCCGCTGCCGACGACCTCCACTGGATGCTCGATCTGCTGGCCCCGCGTCTGCTCGCCGGCAGCGCCGGACGACACCGGCAACTCGGACTCGAACCGGCTGATTTCCGCCGGAGCCGGTCGATCCTGGAAAACGCCCTGTCCGGTCGCGCTCCCCTTACCCGCAAAGAGGTCGCCGAAGAATACCAGCGGGCCGGCCTCGACACCAGCGGCCAGCGCCTCTATCACCTGCTGCAACGGGCCGGTTTGGAAAAGATCATCTGTTTTGGGCCCAAACAGGGAACACAGTTCACCTTCACTCTCCTGGAGCAATCAGCAGCGACCAAACAGCCTCTTCCCCGCGAAGAAGCGGTCCGGGAACTGACCAGGCGGTATTTCCAGAGTCGTAGTCCGGCGACTTTGGAAGACTTCGTCTGGTGGTCGGGACTGACCAAAACGGAAGCCCGATTGGGATTGGAATTGAACGCGAAGGAACTTTCTTCCATCGAATACCAGGGTGCAACCTATTGGTCTGACGCTCCCGTCGAAACTTTGACTACATTTGGAGGCGCGCTGTTCCTGCCCGCTTTCGACGAGTACCTGGTCGCCTACCGGAACCGGGAACA
>JAGQXA010000276.1 GCA_020436865.1 Saprospiraceae bacterium
AATTTGAAAATGGGGCCTTCCTTGCGTTGATTGTGTTCGACCAATCGTTTGTCGAAGCCCTCTTCGATGGCATAAATGCGACTTCCCCGGCCATTGATGTCGACGCCGACGAAATCGTATCGCAGATACAGCAAGCCGGCATCGGCGTAAAGCTGATGCACGACCCATTCGTCCAGATAGTCCCGGGTCTGCGGGTGTTGCAGGGCAAAGCTCTTCATGCCCATGATCGTATGATCGCCCTTGACCTTGACCTTCATGGAAAACATGTCTTCCGTCCAGTGATCGGGCATCCTGCCTTTGAGGCTCAACTCTACGCGGTAGGTATGGCCCCCGTAACGGATCCGGGCCGGCACACTGCTTTCCTCCTCTTCATGGAACGAACCCTGCTGTACCGACAAGGTGCGCACATAGTCCAGCCGTTGCAGATGCTTGTGCTTGATGTCGATCACCAGATTTTCCGGATCGGCGGCAATCCCCTCTACGGAATGCTGCGCGATGGCCAGCAGGTTGCCTATGCTGGAGTAGACCTTCAGCTTGGCCTTGATCTCATCCTTGGTCGGCGGCGAAGCCATCAGATACAACAGGCCAAGGCCCAGGGCGGCCAGGAGGAGGTTGTATGCTACGAATAATAGCAGGAATCCGCCCCGCCTCCTGGCCAGGGTCCTGGCGCCTTGCACCACGTGGTTCTGTTTATTGGACTGCTTTACGTTCATCTTCGGCCCGAAAATTACCTATTAATGGTGAATTTCGTGGTTTGCAGGGAGTCTTCGGTCCACACCCGCAGGAAATAGATCCCACTCGGCAGGTCGAGGCCCTCCAACAGGATGCTGTTGGCCCCCTTCTGCACCTGCCATTGTTCGCCAAAGACCTTCTGTCCGCCTACGTTGCGGATCTCGCTTAGAGCCGCGGCGTCCTTCTCGCTGGAGAAGGTAACGGTCAGACGGTCGCGTGCCGGGTTCGGGTGAACGCTTAGCGGACCCACGCTCTGCACGACTTGCGGTTCATCCGCACTCTTTTCGCGCTGAAGGTTAACCGGAAGGTCCGGATTGTCCGCCCGGGCGCCCATCGGCGCTTCGTACGATACGCAAAGTTCCGGACCACTTTCGCTCGAGCCGTCGAAAGACTCGGCCACGCGTTGGCCTACGCCGTCGAGGATGAGCACGACTGCACTGCCCGTCGTAAATCCGGGACGGTCGACGATCTCCTGCAGGATCGACGTCAGGTCGGGCGTCATTTGCGACGGGCCCGCCTCGCCAACCACCAGCCAATCGGGGGGCGACCAGTCGACCGAGGCGGTCGTGCGCAAGCGCGAAGTGATGTTGCCGTTCGACTGGGTGAAGGCGACCGGATTGTCGTGAGCCTCCCCGTAGATCATGAGAATGCAGGGATTGATGTTGTCGGCTTCGTCTACCGTAAATTGCAGGGTGGCGCTGACGATCGTCGCGCCCTGCGGAATATTGAGTCCGACAAACCGCATGCCGACCGTCTGGTCGTTGGCGTCGAAGATCAATTCGAGGTCGGAACTATTCAGGCTCATAGCGCCGCTCGCCCGCTCTTCGGCATCGTCGGTCGTCGAACCTACCCGCACGCAAGTGCTTGCGGCGCCGGTTACGCCACCGCCACAGCTACAATCGGGCTGGATGGTTTCGCCGGCCGTATTCGGGTTGCCGTCATCGCAAGGCGAACCGGGCTCCGGACCGAAGCACAGATCATCGGCATCGCACACGCCGTCGCCATCGCTATCCTGGAAGGTACCGACACAACTGCAGTCGGCCAGAACCACATCGTTGACGGTACACGGGTCGCCGTCATCGCAGGGCGAACCCGGCTCCGGGCTGTCGCTGCACAGATCGTCGGCGTCGCAGGTGCCGTCGCCGTCGGTATCCTGGAAGGTGCCGGCGCAACTGCAATCCGGCTGGATCACGTCGTTTACTGTGCACAGATCCCCGTCGTTGCACGGATCGCCGATATTGGCGAGCAGGTCCGGACAATCATAGCTTACATCGGCGCAACTGCAATCGGGTTGGATCACCTCGCCCGTAGTGACGGGATTGCCGTCGTCACAGGGCGTGCCCGGCTCCGGACCGCCCGGACAAAGATCTTCCGCATCACACACGCCGTCGCTGTCGGTATCCTGGAAGACGCCTGCACAGCCGCAATCCGGCTGGATCACGTCGTTGATCGTACAGAGATCACCGTCGTCGCACGGATCGCCGATGTTCTTCTGTTGGGCCGGACAATCGAAGGGTACGGTCGTATACTGTACGCAAAGCTCCGGCGCTCCGGACACACTACCGTCAAACGATTCCGCTACGC
>JAGQXA010001003.1 GCA_020436865.1 Saprospiraceae bacterium
GCGAAACAACAGGTTGCGCCCGTCGGCGAGCGGCAGGAAGGTGAAGCGCCAGGCGCCCGAGCCGGCGCCGTAGCGGCAAACCTCCAGATGGCTGTCGGGGTCGGTATGGAGGATGGAGCCGATGGCGACGCCCTTGGAAAGATCTTTCGTCTGGTCGAAGCTGGTCACCGCGATCAGGCTTTCGTTGTTGGTGCGGATGTCCTGACCGACGCGGTCGGACAGGCGGGGCAGGGAGCTTTGCTTGAGCTTCAATAGCAATTTGACCGTACCCAATACGCCTCCGGCAAAAACTACCCCCTTGGCCTGGAGCCGCCGTTCCTTCCTGAACAGGCGGGTCGACGAGCGGATCGTCACTTCATATCCTTCCGACCCATCGGCTTTGCCGACCGGCGCCACGTCGATCACCTCCTGCTCGGCGAGGATCCCGGCGCCGTGCTTTTGTGCGAGGTAGAGGTAGTTCTTGTCGAGGGTATTCTTGGCGTTGTGCCGGCAGCCGGTCATGCAGGCGCCGCAATAGGTACAACCGGCCCGCTCGGGACCCCGCCCTTCGAAATAGGGGTCGGCCACTGTCTGCCCCGGCTCGCCGAAAAACACGGAGACCTCGGGGGCGTCGAACTGCCCCTCGCGGTCGAGCTCGCGCGCGAGCTGCTGCAGGGCCAGATCGTTGTCGAAAAAACGAGGGTTGCGCTTCGCCCCGAGCATGCGCAGGGCGAGTTCGTAGTAAGGTCTTAACTCGGTCTGCCAATCGGCCAGGCCGCGCCAGCTGCCGGTCTGAAAAAAGGCCTCTTTCGGTACGGGCAGGGTATTGGCGTACACCAGCGAGCCCCCTCCTACCCCCGTACCGGAGATGATCGAGATGTGCCGGAAGATGCTCACCTTCATGATCCCGAACCAGCGCAACGCAGGCAGCCACAGCCATTTGGAGAACTGCCAGTTGCTGCGGGCGAAGTCTTCGGGCCGGTACCACTTACCCTTTTCGATCACGAGCACACGGTAGCCTTTCTCCGCCAGCCGCAGCGCGCTGACGGAGCCGCCGAAGCCGCTGCCGATGATGATGTAGTCGTAGTCTTCCATTAGCGGTCGGAAGGGTATATTAGCGGTCGGAACGCTCCTATAGCGTTCCGACCGCTAATATACCCTTCCGACCGCTAGACGGGGTGAAAACGTGGCCCGTATTTCTCCTCCAACTCCTGCATGCGGGCGACCACCTTTTCCTTGCCCATGGTTTCGATGAAGCGGAAAGGCCCGCCGGTAAAGGGCAAAAAACCGATCCCGAACACGGCGCCCAGGTTGCCGTCGGTCTCGTTGGCGATCAGGCCCTCTTGCAGGCACATCACGGCCTCGTTGACCATGAGCAGCAGGGCGCGATCCTGGATCTCTTCCAGGGGCAGAGAGCGATCGCCGTTTCCCGCAAAGAACTGATAAGCGGTCTTGTCGACGCCTTGTCGTTTGCCCGTCTTGGGGTGATAGGCGTAGAAGCCCTTGCGGTTCTTGCGACCCAGGCGGCCCGCTTCGGCCATCTTCACCACGCTGTCGTTAACGGTGAAGCCTTCGCGGCCGGCGACGAGCGGACGCGTACTCTCCGTCACGTGTGCCGCGATGTCGAGGCCGACCTGGTCGAGCAAGGTGATCGGCCCCACCGGAAATCCC
>JAGQXA010000277.1 GCA_020436865.1 Saprospiraceae bacterium
AAAAAGGACGAGAATAGCTCTATTCCTCTTCTTCGTTGACCACTGCGGCGGTCGTAGCGGTCGTAGCGGTAGTGGTAGCGGCCGTTTCGGCGCTGGTCTTGCCGCTTCCGCCCCGACGCGTGCGCTTACGCCGGCTGCTGCTGGTCGTCGTCTTGCTGGCGGCGCCGCCATATACTTCGTTGAAATCGACCAGTTCGATCATGGCCATTTCAGCGCCGTCGCCTTTGCGCCAACCGGTGCGGATGACGCGCACATAACCTCCGGGGCGGGCGCCCACCTTATCTGCGACCGGTCCGAAGAGTTCCGTGACGGCATCTTTGTTCTGCAGATAGCTGAACACTACCCGGCGGGAGTGGGTCGTATTATTCTTGGCTTTGGTAACCAGGGGTTCGACAAACAGGCGCAGGGCTTTGGCCTTGGCCAGCGTGGTGTTGATCCGCTTATGCGTGATCAGGGAGATGGCCAGGTTGCGCAGCAGCGCCTTGCGGTGCTCCGACTTGCGGCCCAGGTGGTTGAACTTCTTTCCGTGTCGCATGACGTTAAGGTTTTAAAATGAATGAACTTCGCAACACGCTCCGCGAACGGGGCGGAGGGTTATTGCAGGAAGGAGTCTTGAGTATTGAGAGGTGAGAAATCTCAAAACTCAAGACTCAAGACTCAAATCTCTCTTATCAATCCTCTTCCAGTTTATACTTCGACAGGTCCATCCCGAAGGTCAGGCCCTTATCTTGGAGGAGCTCTTCGATCTCGACGAGCGACTTCTTCCCGAAGTTGCGGAATTTGAGCAACTCGTGAGTGTCGTAGCGCACCAGTTCGGCCAGAGTATTGATCTTGGCCGCCTTGAGGCAATTATAGGCCCGCACGGACAGGTCGAGGTCTTCCAGCGAGGTTTTGAGCAACTTACGCATGTGGAGGATATGCTCGTCCACGATATCGTCTTGCCGGCTGGTAGCGTCGTCGAAAGTGATATTCTCGTCGGTGATGAGCATCAGGTGTTGGATCAGGATGCGCGAGGCCTCCTTGATGGCGTCTTCCGGGTGGATGGTGCCATCGGTTTTCACCGTGATGGTCAGTTTTTCGTAGTCGGTACGTTGGCCTACCCGCGTATTTTCGACGGTATAGGCGACATTTTTGATCGGGGTAAAGATGGCGTCGATGGGGATCACGCCGATCGGAGCGTCTTTCGGCAGATTGTCGTCGGCCGGCACATAGCCGCGGCCTTTCGAGATCGTCAGTTCCATTTCCAGGTTGACGGTCGGCTCCATTTGGCAAATGAGCAGATCGGGGTTCATGATCTTGAACACATTGGTGTGTTCTTCGATGTCGCCGGCATGGAATTCCTCTTTGCCGTTGATCGTCAGATAGATCTTCTCATTGGTGATATCCTCATCCTGAATGAGCTGCTTCAGCCGCACCTGCTTGAGGTTCAAGACGATGTCGACGATGTCTTCCACGACGCCGCGGATGGAGGCGAACTCGTGATCGACGCCGGCGATGCGGACGGCCGAGATGGCAAAGCCATCGAGGGAAGACAACAAGACGCGACGCAGCGAATTGCCGACCGTTTGCCCGAATCCAGGTTCGAGCGGTTTGAATTCGAAGATCCCTTCGAAATCATCGGCTTTCTGCATTACGATCTTGTCCGGCTTCTGAAAATTGAGAATGCTCATATTGTTAACTGCTGCTTTGAGAAGAAAAAAAGTTAAGGTTCGACAGGTGGCTCGTAAACGTGTGGTGCAAAACCGATTCCCTTAAACAGGCAAACGGATCGCGAAGGAACACAGTCCTTCGCCATCCGGCCGGTAGGTCTAACTATGAACGATGGTCGTTACTTGGAATATAGTTCGACAATGAGCTGTTCGTTTATCTTTTCCGGGATCTGGTCGCGTTCCGGGTATTCCAGGAACTTACCTTGCAACTTATCGGCGTTGAATTCCAGCCAGGAGAATTTCCGCACATCCGATTTTCCGCCGACGGCTTCCTTTACGACCTGCAGTCCTTGCGATTTACCCCGCACGCCGATGACGTCGCCCGGGCGCAACTGGCAGGAGGGCACGTTGGTGACCACGCCGTTGACGGTGATATGCTTATGGGAAACCAATTGACGGGCCGCGCGCCGCGTGGGGGCGATGCCCATGCGGAAGACCGTATTGTCCAGACGGGCTTCCAGGAACTGGAGCAGTACTTCGCCGGTCACACCGGATTTACTGGTGGCCTTTTCGAACAGGTTACGGAACTGCCGTTCCAGCACGCCGTAGGTGTACTTGGCCTTCTGCTTTTCCATCAGTTGCAGGGCATAGTCCGACTTCTGCTTCCGCCGACGCGAATTGCCATGCATACCCGGAGGGTACTTCTTCTTTTCGAACGCCTTGCTAAATCCGTAGATCGCTTCGCCGAAGGATCTTGCTTTCTTAGCCTTTGGACCTCTATATCTTGCCATCCTGTATTAGGTTGAATAGTAGGATTTACGAAATTCTTATACGCGGCGACGCTTCGGCGGGCGGCAACCGTTGTGCGGTACCGGCGTCACGTCTTTGATCTTGGTCACTTTGATACCGGCCGTATCGATCGCCCGGATGGCGGCTTCCCGTCCGGAGCCCGGGCCTTTGACGAATACTTCGGCCGTACGCATGCCGGCGTCGTATGCTACGCGAGCAGCATCGGTGGCAGCCACCTGTGCGGCATACGGGGTATTCTTCTTGGAGCCCCGGAAGCCGGCCTTACCGGCGGAAGCCCAGGAGATCACATCCCCCTTTTTGTTCGTCAGCGAGATGATGATATTGTTGAAGCTGGCCTGGATGTATACCATCCCTTCCGGCTCCACCCGAACCTTTCTCTTTTTTACCTTGGTCGCCTTTCTTCCTTTTGCCATTATGCGAATATTTGAAAAGAAGGAGGAAATTGTGAATTACCTCAATTACTTCGTTACTTTCTTTTTGTTGGCTACCGTCTTCCGCTTGCCCTTACGCGTGCGGGCGTTGGTGCGGGTGCGCTGCCCGCGAACCGGCAGCCCCTTTCTGTGGCGCAAACCGCGGAAGCAGCCGATATCCATCAGGCGCTTGATGTTCATTTGCACTTCCGACCGCAATTCACCTTCGACCTTGTATTCGTTCTGGATGATCTGCGAAATGGTGCGAATGTTCTCATCGGACCAATCGGTGACCTTCACGTTCTCGTCGATAGCGGCCTTGAGAAGGATCTCCTTTGCCCGCGAACGACCGATTCCATAAATATAGGTCAGGCCAATGATGCCGCGTTTGTTTCTCGGTAAGTCTACACCTGCGATACGAGCCATCTTATTCTTTATTTAGAAAGTTAGCGCCCGGAAGATAGTCGTCTATCCCTGGCGTTGTTTGAACTTCGGGTTCTTCTTGTTAATGATGTAAATCTTTCCTTTTCTGCGCACGATCTTGCAATCGGCAGAACGCTTCTTAACGGATGCTCTAACTTTCATGACAGATTTCTGTTTGTGCGATGGTATTACTTGTAGCGATAGATAATGCGACCGCGCGAGAGGTCGTACGGAGACATTTCCACCGCCACCTTGTCGCCCGGTAGGATGCGGATGTAATTCATGCGCATCTTTCCCGAAATCGTTGCTACGATCTCGTGATCGTTCTCCAGCCGAACCCGGAACATCGCGTTCGACAACGCTTCCTCAATAATCCCATCCTGCTTGATCAGGTCTTGTTTTGCCATATTCGAAAATTCGGAGGGCAAAGATAATGAATTCCGATTGGAATTCAATGAAGCAGCGGGCAAAAAAACTTGACTAGAGTGCTTCGTTCAGCACAGCTACTTCCCGGACCTCCGGATTCTTTTTGATGGCGGCTTCGATCAGGCTATGGTCCGAAAGAATATCGGCCTTATCCTTACGCACGGCCACCGTATGTTCGTAGTGAGCGGAAGGTTGTCCGTCTTTCGACAACACCGTCCAACCATCCTTTGCGTGGGCCACTTCCTTGCGACCCAGATTGACCATCGGTTCGATGGCGATCACCAGTCCTTCTTTCAGCATCGGCCCCCGCCCCCGCTTGCCGTAATTGGGCACTTCGGGTTCTTCGTGCAGGTTTTTGCCGATCCCGTGGCCTACCAGTTCGCGAACCACGCCGTACTTGTGTCGGCGTTCGACGTATTCCTGCACGGCAAAGCCAATATCGCCGAGTCGTTTCCCGGCCGCGGCCTGGTCGATCGCCAGGTACAGGGACGTATTGGTGACCCGCAGCAGGTCCATGACCGGCTCTGCCACTTCGCCCAACGCGAAGGTATAGGCGCTATCGCCGAAATACCCGTTGAGGTAGGCGCCACAATCGACCGATACCACATCGCCGTCCTGGAACTCGTGGTCGGAAGGGATCCCATGCACAACGGCATTGTTGGGCGACACGCAAAGCGTGGCGGGAAACCCGCGGTACCCCTTGAAGCCCGGCACGGCCTTCAGGTCGCGGATCACCTCCTCGGCTTCCCGGTCGATCTGCGCACCGGTCATGCCCGGGCGGATGCGACCGGCCACGTGGGCCAGGGCCTGGCAGACCACCAAACAGCTTTGGCGGATCAATTCGACCTCTTCCTCGGTTTTGTAATAGATCATAGTCCTATGGTCGCCGAAAAAACAGCTATTCAATTTACGCAAAGTGGCCGTGTCACGCGGCTTGGGTTTTGTCGACCCGCAGGCTCACCCGTGACACGACCTCTTGCAGTCTTTCGTTCAGGTCTTGCATGCCGGTTGGCACGACGCGCCTAGTAAAAACCCGCCACTCGGCGAATGGTTCAAAGGGCGTCGGGGGCTTCCTTACATGCCGGCGCCGATGCCCTGCATGCGGCTACGGCCCTGGATACGGCCCGATTTCACCAATCCGTCGTAGCGGCGCATCAGCAGATGGCTTTCGATCTGCTGCAGCGTATCGAGCACGACGGCCACCAGGATCAGCAGCGAAGTGCCGCCGAAGAAGATGGCCAGCGAGGTATTGACGCCGAAGGCCACCGCAATTGCCGGAATGATGGCGATCAGGCCAAGGAAGAACGAGCCGGGCAGCGTGATGCGGGTGGTAATGGCGTCGATAAAGTCGGCCGTCGCCTTACCCGGTTTGATGCCGGGAATGAAGGCATTCTGCCGCTTCAGGTAGTCGGCGTACTGGGTCGGATTGACCAACAGGGCCGTATAGACATAGGTAAAGATGACTACCAGGAAAAACGTGATCAGGCTGGAGATCAGCGAAAACGGATTCACCAGTGCCTGTAGCCACCCCTGCGAAAGGGCATTCGGATCGTTGCCGGCCAGAAATTGGGCAATGGTAGCCGGCAGGAACATCAGGGCCTGGGCAAAGATGATCGGCATCACCCCGGCCGCGTTCACTTTCAGAGGAATGTAGTCGCGCACGCCCGATACCGGCATGGTATTGGCGCCGCGGCCGACCATTCGCTTAGCGAACTGGATAGGGATCTTGCGGACGCCCTGTACGATCAGCACGGTAGCCATGACGATCATGAAGAGCGCGGCGATCTCGAGTACGAAGAGGATCAGGCCGCTGCTGGCCAGCTGCAGCTGGAATTCCGAAACCAGGGCGATCGGCAGACGCGCGATGATCCCGACGGTGATCAACAACGAAATACCGTTGCCGATGCCGCGGTCGGTGATGCGTTCGCCCAGCCACATGGCAAAGACGGTGCCCGCCGACAGGATGATGATATTGGAGATCCAGAAGATCGACAGCGGAACGCTCGGGTCGAGCGCGCCCTGCGAACGGATGTAGGTCAGGTATCCACCGCCCTGCACCAGGGTGATGGCCAGGGTCAGCGCCCGGGTGATCTGGTTCAGTTTCTTGCGGCCGCTCTCCCCCTCCTTTTGCTGGAGGCGCTGAAAGTAAGGCACGGCAAAGCCCAGCAGCTGAATGATAATGGAGGCCGTGATATACGGCATAACCCCCAGGGCCATGATCGAGGCGTTGTTGAAAGCGCCCCCGGTAAAGATATTGATCAGACCCAGAAGGTCGCTGGCTCCGCTCGACTGGTTGGCATTTTCCAACGCAGCGGGCACTACCCCCGGCAGAACGACGAAGGAGCCCAACCGATAAACGCCCAGCAAGCCGAGCGT
>JAGQXA010001004.1 GCA_020436865.1 Saprospiraceae bacterium
TCATACCAGTCGCGGATCCACAACATGGCTTCGAAGTCGAGCGCAGGGTCTTCGGCCTGAAAGTTGAACCCGGCGTGGACGAGCAGATAATCGTCGACCGAGAAAAAGGGATCGAGTTCGCTGAGGAAGGCCCAGTAGCGCTTTTCGATCCGATTCAATTGGTTGCCGCTATGGAGACCAAAACTCCTCAGCGTTTCCCGGCCGCCCCACGACAACCATTCCGGCTGGTAACGAGGGTCGTCTTTCGAAAGAAGCATATAGGCCTCGTGATTGCCCATCAGGCAGTGTACGGCATACCCCTCGCTTTTCATGTCGAGGATCAGGTCGATCACGCCCTTGGAGTCGGGCCCGCGATCGATGTAGTCGCCCAGAAAATACACTTCATCGGCTGTTGTGACGGCCAGTTTGTCGAGCAGGGCCTCCAGCGTGCGGCTGCAGCCGTGTATGTCGGAAATGGCGAATTTGCGCATAGAGCAGGTTTTGGGATCTGCCTTAATAATTCGTTAAAGCGACAATTGGTTCCCGGAAGCTACCATTAGAATCGCTATCTTTCAAATACTATAACGCCTATTGCCGGTTACGTCATGCGTTTACCATTTTTTGTTTTTCTTTTTCCCGTTCGCTTAGTTGCTCTTGGCTGCCTTTTTCTTCTCTGTTTCCCCCGAGGAGCTTGGGGGCAGACCGATCTTTCCGGAAAATGGGTCGGCACCATCAGCCTGCGCGACGAGGTCTTTTCCTTCGAAATGGACCTCGGGCAACAAGGCGACCGCATCGCCGGACGGTCGTACGTGACGGTGGAGGACATCTATGCGACCATGGACCTCGTCGGCGAACTGCATAGCGGGATCCTCTTCCGCTTCCAGGAGACCCGCATCCTCGACTATACCGAACACGAGGGCATGGAGTGGTGCATCAAGAAGGGGCAACTCCTTCTCAAGAAGGAGCCCGATCAGTGGATCCTCGAGGGCTATTGGCAGGGCTATACCTCTTTCAGCGAATGCACGCCGGGAAAGGTGGTGCTGAAGAAAGTAGTGCCGCGCGCCTGACGTCTCTACGTGCTGCTTCCAACCCTGTGGAACTAATTCCCCCCTCCGGGATGTTAAGAAATCTGTTTTTCGGGTTAATCGTGCATTAAGTTTTGGACGGAATGCCGGGTTACCGAAGCTTATTTCCTACTTTTATGCTCAAGCGAGAGCGGTTTGGGAGTATTTCAGGCTGTCAATCAGCATTCGCTTGAGTATATGCCGACGTAGAAGTGGTTGGGGATTTCCCAAACCACTCGGTGTCGGTATAGCAAAAACAGAGCGACTATGAACTGGCGAAAACTCGACGGACAACGCATCGAACAACCCTTACACGAGGCAGTGGAAGCGGCGATCGTGCGCGAAACCAGAGCTGGCTACCGCCTTAAGGTCTGTATCGGAACGGATTCGCAGGTCAGAGGCGAAGTGGTCGAATTTGCGACCGTGATCGTCTTCCTGCGAGAGAAGAAAGGCGGCTTTATGTTTATCAGCAACAGCCGCACCGAGAAGGTCATGAGCCTGAAGGAACGCATGATCCTGGAAGTGGCTAAATCGGTAGAAGTAGCCTATGGACTGTGCGATCTGCTCGATACGTACAAGGTAGAACTGGAAGTGCATGCCGACATCAATACCGATCCGGCCTTTCAATCGAATCAAGCCCTCAAGGAAGCGATGGGCTACATCCTGGGGATGGGCTTCGTGTTCAAGGCCAAGCCCGACGCTTTCGCAAGTTCCTACTGTGCGGATAAGGTCGTCTAGCGCCGGCCGGCATTCTTCGAAACAACAACGAGCTGTTCGGAAGGTATTTCCGGGCGGCTCGTTTCATTTCTATGCCGTTCGTCTAGCATTTTGACAAGATTCATCGATTAGAAGTCGGTTTTTGGCAGAAATTCCGGAAATTCACACCCGCTTCCGAACGAACGTTCCGATTCGGATGCTGTTCGTACACTTAGGAATACCCTGATCAATAATTTCCTCAAGACAAAATTTGCTTCCTATGTTATCACTCAGACTAGTTTCGCTGTTCTGCGGGTTGCTGCTCCTGACGCCCCGGATCTCAGCGCAAATGAACGAGATCAAGTTTGTCGAATACGACCTCGACAATGGTCTGCACGTCATCTTGCACCAGGATCGCTCGACGCCCATCGTCGCCGTATCCGTCATGTACCATGTGGGCTCCAAAAACGAAAAGCCCGACCGCACCGGCTTCGCCCACTTCTTCGAGCACCTGCTCTTCGAAGGTTCGGAGAATATCGCCCGCGGCGAATTCGACAAGTACATCCAGAACGCCGGCGGTCGGAACAACGCCAATACGACCTTCGACCGCACCTTCTACTACGAGATCCTGCCCTCCAACCACCTGGGCACTGCGCTTTGGCTGGAGTCGGAGCGCATGCTGCACGCCAAAGTGGAGGAGAAGGGGATCGAAACCCAGCGGCAGGTGGTCAAGGAAGAACGCCGCCAGCGCGTCGACAACCAACCCTATGGCACCGTGCTGGAAGAGAGCATGAAACGCGCTTTCACCAAACATCCCTATCACTGGCCGGTCATCGGCTATATGGAGCATCTGGATGCCGCTCAGGAGGCCGACTACAAGCATTTCTACGAGACGTTCTACGTACCGAACAACGCCGTGCTGTCCATCGCCGGCGACCTCGATATCGAACAGACCAAGGAAATGGTGGCCCAGTTTTTCGGTACCATACCGGCCGGGACCGACGAGATCTACCGCCCCAACGTGGTCGAACCGCCCTTGACCAAAGAAGTCCGCGATACGATCTTCGACAACGTACAGCTGGCCGGCGTGATCCAAACCTACCGCATTCCCGCACAGGGCACCGACGACTACTACGCCGTCGACATGCTTTCCACCCTGCTTTCCCAGGGGGAAAGTTCCCGCCTGTACCGGGCGCTGGTCGATGAGCAGCAGAAAGCCCTGTTCGTCGGCAACTTCCCGCTGGCCCTCGAAGACCCGGGCGTTGCGCTGGCCTTCGGCATCGCCAACATCGGCGTGGACCCGGCCGATCTCGAAGCGGCCATGGATGCGGAAGTGGCGAAGGTGCAGCAGGAACTGATCTCGGAAGAAGAGTTCCAGAAGCTGCGCAACCAAAAAGAGAACGACTTCATTACCGCCAACAACACGCTCGTGGGCATTGCCGAAAGCCTGGCGAACTACCACATGTACTATGGCGACGCCAACCTGATCAATACGGAGATCAACCGTTACCTCGGAGTGACGCGCGAAGACATCCGCCGCGTTGCCCAGAAGTATTTCAGCAAAGACAACCGCGTAGTCCTGTACTACCTCCCGAAACCCGAACAGCCCTGATCGGGCCCTTCACCATTTGTGAACCAAAAAATATCGGACGTATAATGAAACGGATCTTATTTCTCGGGCTGACCGCACTGCTTGCACTCACCATGTGCACCCCGAAAACGGTGCAGAAGGCCCAACAATCGACCGACCAATCCTTCCGCAAACAGCCGCCGGCTCCACTGCCCGCACCGAAGATCGAGATCGGGAGTCACGAGCAGTTCCAGCTTGGCAACGGCCTGAAAGTGATCGTGGTCGAAAACCACAAATTGCCACAAGTGTCCTTCCAGGTGTTCGTCGACGCCCCGGATGTGCACGAGGGCGAAGCGGCCGGCTTTATCGACATGGCCGGCACCATGCTGTCGCGCGGTACGGCCAACCGCAGCAAGGGGCAGATCGACGAGGCGATCGACTTCATGGGCGCCTCGCTGAGCACCTCGGCCTCCGGCCTCTTTGGCACCGCGTTGACCAAACATGTCGACGGCCTGCTCGACATCATGTCCGACGTGCTGCTCCATCCGAGCTTCCCGCAGGAAGAGTTCGACAAGCTGAAGACCCAGACGCTTTCCGGTCTGGCCGCCAGCAAAGACGACCCCAATACGATCGCTGAGAACGTAGGACGGGTGCTTCGCTACGGCAAGGATCACCCCTACGGAAATGTGCAAACAGAGGAATCGACGGGCAATGCGACCGTGGAACTTTGCCAGACCTATTACCAAACCTACTTCAAGCCCAACATTTCGTACCTCGTGGTGGTGGGCGACATCACGGCCGACAAGGCCAAAATGCTGGCTGAAAAATACTTCGGCTCCTGGAAAAAGGGCGATGTGCCGCAAGTGCAGCAACCGAAACCCGGCAAACCCGACGAAGCCAAGGTGGCTTTTGTCGACAAAGCCGGAGCGGTGCAGTCGGTCATCAATATCACCTATCCGATCGATCTGAAACCGGGCGCCCCCGACGTGGTCAAGGCCAGCGTGCTCAACACCCTGCTCGGCGGGTATTTCCGCAGTCGCCTGAATAACAACCTGCGCGAAGACAAGGGGTATACCTACGGCGCTCGCTCCACCATTTCCAGCGACCGCCTCGTGGGCGAATTCCGAGCCTACGCCAGCGTGCGCAACGAGGTCACCGACAGCTCGATGGTCGAATTCCTCAAGGAACTCAACCGGGTGCGCACCGAAAAGGTCGCCGCTGAAGAGCTGAACCTGGTGAAGAACTACGTTTCGGGCAACTTCGCCCTGGCCCTGGAAAGCCCGCAGACCATCGCGCGCTTTGCCCTGAATACGGTGCGCTACAACCTGCCGGACGACTATTACTCGACCTATCTCGAGAAAGTCGCTTCCGTCACAGCCGACGATATCCTGGCCATGGCCCAGAAGTACGTGCATCCCGCAAAGGCCTACCTGTTGGTCGTGGGCAACAAGAAAGCCGTGGCCGACAAGCTCGTCCAGTTCGATGCCAACGGCGAGATCGACAATTACGACTACTTCGGCAACCCGGTATCCGATCTGGCCTTGCCGGAAGGACTGACGGCTCAGAACGTCATTTCCGACTACCTCAATGCGATCGGTGGGAAAGAAAAGCTGATGCAGGTCAAGACCCTCAAGACCGTGATGTCGGCAGAATCGCCAATGGGCAACCTGGCCATTACGACCTACCTGCAGGCGCCCAATAGCGTGTGCAACGAGGTGGCCGTCAACGGCAATATCATGCAAAAGCAGGTGTTCGACGGCAAACAAGGTCAAACCGTGGCCATGGGACAAAAGATGCCGATGACGCCGGAAGAAGTGGCCGA
>JAGQXA010000278.1 GCA_020436865.1 Saprospiraceae bacterium
ACCAATAACGGCGCCTCGTATTCGCCGGTCAACTTCTACAACCGCAACGACGAATTCGTCAACAACGTGCGCGAGTTCGACTCGGTGGTCATTCCCGGTCCGTTTACGTCGACCACCCGCCTGCGCTTCCGTCACAGTGCCTCGGCCAACTCCGACCGCACCTACTTCGACGATGTGGTGATCACGGGTTGCCTCAACTCGGCCCGCGAAGCGGAAGAAGACGTCCTGGCCGAGCCGCACGCGGCAGAACTGGCGCCGGAACCGACGGAAACGGTTTCCGACCTGAACCTCTTCCCGAACCCCACCCGCGATCTGCTGCAGGTGCAGTTCAATCTGCGGGAAGGCGCCCAGGTTCAGCTGATGGTTACCGACCTGACCGGTCGCCAGATCGAGCTGCGCCAGTTCACCGGCGTAGCCGGACCGCAAACGACCGAGATCCAGGCCGGCCAGTGGTCGCCCGGCTTCTATTTCCTCCACCTGCTGACCGACGACGGCCAGCGCGTGTCGAAGAAATTTGTGGTAACGCGCTAGATCGCCTTTCCGCACTGAAATGAGAAAACCTCCCGGACGAAGTTTGGTTCGGGAGGTTTTTTTGTTGGCGCCACGGGGTTTAAACTCACCCCGGTCTCGCAGGGCTCGACCACCCCTCTCTTCCAGAGAGGGGAATATAAAAAACTAAAAATCAGCACTTTACTAGGTAAAATCCTTTTCCCTTCTCTGGAAGAGAGGGGTGCCTGAGCTTGCGAAGGCGGGGTAAGTTTAAACCTCGGGCGCCAACCCTTATCTTTGTCGAAAACTTGCCCGCCCATGTCCGCCTACTCTACCACTCCCCTCGCCCGCAAGCTCGGCCTGAAAGCCGGCATGACCGCCCTGTTCTACCGGGCGCCGGAGCACTACTTTTCGCTCTTCGCCGATTGGCCGGAAGGCGTGGAAGTGATCGAATGGCCGAGCGAGCGAACGTGTGTGTTCGTTCACCTTTTTGTGCAGAGTTTCGCAGAACTGGAAACGGCCGTCGCCCAGCTGCATCCCCTCCTGGCCAAAGACGGCCTCCTCTGGGTCAGCTGGCCCAAGGGAGGATCGGGCCTCGAAACCGACCTCAAGCGCGACCCCATCCGCGAGTACCTGCTGGCTCAGGGGCTCGTCGACACCAAGGTCGCTTCGGTCGACGAGCAGTGGAGCGGACTGAAATTTGTGTACCGGCTAAAAGACCGCTAAACGGAAATGCTGTCAATCTGTCAGAAAAACCCGCTATGGCTCTTTTTTTGTACCTTCCTATTCTGTGAAACCTCGCCCCGGCATCCGAAATTGGGGACAAAGAGCGGCCCTCCTGCTCCTGCTTGCCCTCGGCTACCCACAGGTAGAAGCCACGCCTTTGTACGAGTTGGGCGAATGGCCCTTTCACCCTTCGACCGAACTGGTCCAGAGCGAACGGCCGTCTGCCGCCTGTGCGCCGTTCATGTCGACTTCGGCCGGCAAGGCCCGTTCCTGCGGTCATTTCCAGGCCTTTTACACCGGCGTTGCCAGGGCGACGACCCTTCCGTTCGAGGCCGGGGTTCGCACCTGCCTCCGGCAACGATCTGCCCAATTTTCGCTTACTGCCATTCCTCCCGAGATCCGTTCGATCCTTCCGGTGAAGCGACCGGAGCCGGCCGCCTGAGCACCCGCTCT
>JAGQXA010000279.1 GCA_020436865.1 Saprospiraceae bacterium
CTGTTCGATCCGGATGCCGAACTCGTCGATTCGCTGACCTACGACATTACGGCCTGGTCGCTGCCGTATGCGCGCGGCCTCGAGGCCTATGCGCTGAAAACTTCGCAGGAGCCTTCGGGCGACTACGATTTTCCGGCCTATTCGTCCAGTTTGCCGGAGGCCGACCTCCCCTACGCCTACCTGGCGCCCTGGGAGAGCCTGGCCGACGCCCGCTTTCTGGGCGCCTTGCTGCAGGCCGACCTGAAGGTGCGTTTTGCGACCAGCGCTTTCACGTTGGGCGGAAAAGAATACGCACCCGGTACGCTGATCCTCACCCGGGAAGACAACCGCAACCATGGATCGTTCGACGAAACGGTGCGGGAATTAGCGCTTACCCACGAACGCCCGGTTGCGGCCGCCTCCACCGGCTTTGCCGAGGCAGGCAGAGACATCGGCTCCTCGTCGATGCGCTACCTGGAAGCCCCCCGCATTGCGGTATTGTCGGATGAGGGCACTTCCGAAAATTCGGCCGGCGAAATATGGTACTACTTCGAGCAAGTTCTGCATTATCCGGTGACCCTGGCGCCGGCCGATCGCCTTGGGCAAATGGACCTAAGCGCCTACAATCTGCTGATCCTGCCGGAAGGCCGCTACCCTCTGAACGACGCCACGTTGCGCTCCCTGCAGGAATGGATGCGCAACGGCGGACGAGTGATCGCCGTCGGAGCTGCCGTCTCGGCCTTTCAGGACAAGGACGGGTTTCAGCTGAAAAAGAAAAGCGGGGACGCTGAAAAACCCTCCACCGACACCTTGGCGAAATACGGCGATCGCGATCGGGCGGGCATTTCGGACTACTCTCCCGGAGCGATCCTCGAGCTGCAGATGGACGTCACCCACCCCCTGGCCTTCGGCTTGTCGGAACGCTATTTCTCGCTCAAGTTGAACAATCAGACCTACGCTTACCTGGACAATGGCTGGAATGTCGGCACGATCCCTGCCGATCCGATCACCCAGGGATTTATAGGCGCCAATCTACAGAAGAAGCTGCCCAAAACGCTGGCCGTCGGAGTGGAATCGAAAGGGCGCGGCGATATCGTCTACCTCGTCGACAACCCCCTCTTTCGCGGGTTCTGGACGGAAGGGCAGCTGCTGTTCGCTAATGCGGTTTTCTTGAAATGAGGCTGGAGAGGGAGAGTGTCGGCAAGTAAGCGATAACAACGGAATGGAAAATTGGGAGGCTACCGCCAAAGCAATAACTTTGAAGAGTTCCTAAGGACCGATCAATTACCTAATCACTATTAGTATGAAGAACCGTCTACTTCTGGGCTGGGTGCTCGGCATTCTGCCCTTCCTTGCGAGCGCTCAGTCCGACTCGCGCATCGCTCCAACCCAGACACCACTTTCGCAGGTGGAGCGCCTGGTCATGCCGCCCCTGAACAACAAAGCCCTGTACGAAGCCGAACTCGAACGACGCGGTCCAGGCGTAGCGCCGCGTTTTGCCGAAGCCATAGAGGTCGATATCCGTCCGGAAGAGCGAGGCGCCTGGGAGATCCTTCCCGACGATCGCGCCGTCTGGCGGCTGCGCATCCATTCGGCCGGCGCCAAGTCGCTCAACCTGGGCTTCATGGAATACTACATGCCACCCCGGGGAAGTCTGATCCTGTATTCTCCGGACCAGCAATACGTGCTGGGGCCCTTCACGCCGGCCGACAATGAAGAGCACGACCAACTCTGGACGCCCATCCTGCCCGGCGACGAACTGGTCGTGGAGGTACAACTGCCCAAGAACCTGATCCCTCAATTGCAGCTACGCCTGTCGTACGTCAATCACGATTTTCTCGGTTTCGGCGAACTGGCCGCGCTCTCCGGTTCCTGCAATCTCGACGTCATCTGCTCCGAGACCGACGGCTGGGGGATCGTCGACGATTACCGCGACATCATTCAATCCGTCGCCGTGATCGGTACCGGCGGCACTACCTTCTGCAGCGGTTTTCTAGTGAATAACGCAGAGCAGGACTGCCGGCCCTTCTTCATGACGGCCTTCCATTGCCAGATCACTCAGGCATCGGCGCCTTCGCTGGTGGCCTACTGGAACTACCAGAACAGCTTCTGCCGGCAGCCGGGCTCGCCCCAGAGCGGGGCGCCGGGCGACGGCGTGCTCACCGACTTCAATACCGGCGCAATCTGGCGGGCCGGATTCCAGCTTTCGGACTTTACCCTCGTAGAACTCGACGACCCTGTGAGCGAAACGGCCGACGCCTTCTTCGCCGGCTGGAGCGCCGAGCCGGTAGCGCCGACCAATGCAATTTGCGTGCACCACCCGAACACCGAGGAAAAGCGGATCAGCTTTGAAAATGATCCGCTCATGTTGACGCAGGGCGGCGGCACGACGCCGAGCCCCAACTTCGACCATGTGCGCGTGGTCGATTGGGATGTCGGGACGACCGA
>JAGQXA010001005.1 GCA_020436865.1 Saprospiraceae bacterium
AGCTGGGGGGCCTCTTTGCATTTGGGGAACCAATCCCCTGGCGAGGGCTTACCGGATGACGGTGAAGCTGCCGGCGTCGAGCAGTTCGTCACCGGTGCAGCGATACCGCACCTTATACAGGAAGACGCCGGGGTTGACCGGTTCGCCTTTGAAGGCGCCATCCCAACGGATGAAGGGATCGTCGGTGAAGAAGATGCGGCCGCCCCAGCGGTCGAAGATCTCGAGCGAGATGAAGTCGGTGAAAGCGAAGGGGTTGTCGAGGCCATAGGTATCATTGAGCCCGTCGTCGTTGGGAGTAAAGGCCTTCGGCAGGAACGGTTTACAGTCGAGCGTGGCCGGGTCGATCACGGCGACTTTGAGAGAATCGGTGGCGACGCAGCCAAAGTTATCGGTGAAAGACAAGTGGTAGGTGGTCGTCTCGGTGGGGGCTAATACGGGCTCGGCCTCGAGCGGGTCGCTGACTCCGTCGGCCGGTTCCCAGAGGAACTCGTCGACGCAGGAATTGGTAATATATGCCTGGAAGGAATTGCCGAGATAGATCACCGTGTCTTTGCCCACCGACAGGTCGACAAAGCCGTTAGCGATCTGGTCGGGCAGGAAATAGAGTTCTTCGATCTCTTTGGAGGTAAGCGCCCGGTTGTAGATGCGCAACTCGTCGAGGAAGCCCTCGAACCCTCCGTCGATCGCCGAACAGGAAGTGCCGCCCACGTTGAACGGCAGGTCGTTGGAGGTGATGTCGATGCGTGAAGGCTTGGTATCGGACTTCACCTGCAGGCCGTCGAGGAAGAGGTAGATCACCGGACCTTCGCGCATGACGACCACATGATGCCAGCAGCGGTTCTCATTGACGGGCATGGAAATGATGGTGCTGAAGCCGGCGTTTTCGCTGACTACGACATTGAGGTTGCGGGTGGCGGGCGTATAGCGCACGGCAAAAGCGCTATCGTTGCTGCAATCGGCTCGTTTGCTGAGGATAGTCTGCGTAGCGACCTGGTTGAAATTCAGCGCCTTGAAATAAAAGCTGATGGTGAAATCTTCAGTGCCGAACACTTCCTTGATCGCGTTGCTTTCGAACTCGATAAAGTCGCTGAAGCCGTTCAGGCGGATGGAGCGGCCCCGTACGCCACAGTCGTAGAGCGTGGAGGTAGAAAAGCCGTTATTGGCGATATTGCCCGTTTCGTCGATGACGATATTATCGTCGTTCTGATCGAAGGAGTAGTGAGCGACGAGTCCGACGGGCGTTTGGCCGGTCAGGGTAAGCGAGTACAGCAGCGCAAAGCCGATGGAAGCGAAAAATTTCATGTTCGGAGATTTATCCGGTTTTCGGAATCTTTAGGTTGATAGAACGACAATTCGACAGGGAAGTTGTTTTCCGGGCGATGGTTGGGTAGAAATGAAATACGGCTGAGGCTGGAGCTTAACCGAAGAGCCCTTCCAGTCCGCCAAAGCCGGGAGGCATCATGTCTTTGAGGAATTTCTGGGTTTCTTCCGCTTCCTTTTCGGCGGCCAGTTCGAGCGCGCGATTGATGGCAGTCAGGACGAGGTCTTCCACCTGTTCGGTATCCTCCCAATCCAGGCGGCTGCGATCGATCGACAGATTTACGATCTCCCGGGTGGCGGTGGCGGTAACCTTCACCGCTCCGTCGCCGGCCTCGGCTTCGACGGTCATTTCCGCGAGGCGGCTGCGCATTTCCTCCTGCTTTTCCTCCATGTTCCCAAAAAGGTCCCCAAACATAGTCTTGCGTTTAAGTGGCTTAATAAGCGGCACAAAGGTACGCTCTTTCCGCGTCAAAAGGGAGGGCGGGTGACCTTTTTTCCGGAAGGTAAGTATAGCAGTCGGTTTCGGCCGATTCGACCGGGTGAAGGGCATAAAGGGCCAGTATCTCGTCGGGTTCGAGAGCCCGATCATAGACCCTCAGTTCGTCGAGGATGCCTTTGAACGGGAGGGTTCGCCCGTGCCGGATGCAGGGGCTGTGGGAGAAGGAAAGAGGCGTGGAATTGGAGAGGTCGACTCCACTGCAACGGTAACTTTCCCGCCGCAGGGCGCCATTGATGTAGGTGTATGCGCGGTTACCGGCCCGTACCAGGGCAATGTGCATCCAGGTGGTGCTGTCGAGACGCGGCGACAACTCGGGGTAGAACTTATGCTCTGTTTCGTGTACGTCGACCAGCATTTGCTGTTGATTGAGATCGAGCCGAAAGTCGAACATGTTCTGCTCGTCGCAGGCCGTGCGTTTGCCGAGAAGGCTCTGCGGGAAGGTTGTGTATTGCAGAGGGCGAAAGTAGAAACTGACCGTGAAATCGGTGGTCGTAAAGACGCGATTGACGCGCCCCCCGAACTCCAGGTGCGCCCCCTGTCCGTCGAAGAGCAGCCCGTTTTCCTCCACCCCGCAGAAACATTCGACGTGGCCGTGTATTATGCCGTCGGAGCCTCCGCCGGTTTCGTCGCGGGCATCGCATTGATCAAAGGAGTAGTAGGCGACCAGCCCGGTTTCTTTGCCGGGCCCGGTAGCGCCCAACAGGGCGAAAAGAGATAGCAGGAGTAGGGATCGTTTCATGAACGGGCATTTTCGATCCACAAAAGATAAGGATATTGGCGGAAAGATGCCAATGGACCCTTCCACTCAGAAGGTCGGACAGC
Source organism: Saprospiraceae bacterium (assembly GCA_020436865.1). Taxonomy (GTDB): domain Bacteria; phylum Bacteroidota; class Bacteroidia; order Chitinophagales; family Saprospiraceae; genus JAGQXA01. The sequence goes on from JAGQXA010001005.1 coordinate 2,642, forward strand.
CCGTTCCCCCGCCCTGTCCGAAGACATAGGAAAGGGTCAGTCCGCCGATCAGGTACCAGTCGTTGGCCTCTGGTCCGCCGTTTACGCTCACCCCGTCCAGGTAATCGGAAAAGACAGCCCGGCTACCCACTTCAACGCCCAATGCGAAAGGCCCGCCGGTATTGAAACGAAGTCCGCCGCCAAAGGGCACTGCCAGGAAAAAGGCCCGGTCGTCGGCTTCGGGGAAGGGTTCGCGCAGGGCTTCGACGGGAGTTTCTTCGGACAGAGAAACGACGGCATCGGCCAGCGTGAAGCCTACTCCGCTGAACAGATAGGGGCTCATCACCCGCTGCCGCGAGCGATAGGCCTTGCGGCGGGAGTTGCC
>JAGQXA010001006.1 GCA_020436865.1 Saprospiraceae bacterium
CAGCAAGTGTTCCTGCCCATCACCGCCTCCGGCAACTACATCCTCTTGTTCAAAACCGACGCCAACAACAACGAGTACGAGAACGGGCAGGAGGCCAACAACCGCGCTTCGGCGGTGATCACCGCCACCATTCCGCCGCCGAGCGACCTGACCGTCACGGAAGTGATCGCGCCGGCCATGGGCATGGTCGGCGAAACGGTGGCCATCGAATGGACGGTGCGCAACGAGGGCGTCAACCCCGCCATCGGCACCATGAAGGAAGTGCTGTACCTCTCGGCCGACACCCTGTGGGACCTCTCCGACCTCGAGCTGGTCGAGGTGCAGTCGAACATCAATCTGCCTCCGTTCGGCAGTACGACCCACCAGGTCGTCGCCACGGTGCCCGGCATCGCTCTGGGCGACTACTACGTGGTGGCTCAGACCGACGCTCTGAACAACATTTTCGAAGACGACGAGTTCAACAACCTGGCCGTGTCGGCCCTGCCGATGACCGTCAGCATCGCCGAGCTGCCGCTCGACGTGCTTACCCCCAACGTGCTGGCCGACGAGCAAAGCCTTTACTACCGGATCGAGATCGAGGGAGCCTTGGAAAACGAAACCCTGCTCGTCACCCTCAAGGGCGATTCGCTGAACGGCGCCAACGAGCTGTACCTCAGTTACGGCACGGTACCCAGTCGGTCGATGCACCAATTTTCCGCCGCCGAGCCCTTTGCGGGCAACCAGCAGCTCGTAGTGCCGGCCCTGCAGGCGGGCACCTACTACCTGCTCGCCTACGGCGTCGACGCCGTGTCGACCTCGCAGGACATCACCCTGCTCGCCCAGATCCTGCCCTTCGAGATCCGCTCCGTCCACGCCGCCCAGGGCGGCAATACCGGCACAGTGACCGTCAAACTCGAGGGCGCCAAGTTCGAGGAGGAGATGGAGCTCCGCCTGGAAGACGCTACCCTCGGCACGATCGTGGCGCACGACCAGTACTACCACAACTCGACTGTCGTGTATGCCACCTTCAACCTGATCGGGGCCGAACTCGGGCAGTACGACGTAGTGGCCGAAAAGTCCGGCGGCGAGCTGGCCGTGCTCGACGACGGCTTCGAGGTCGTGACCGGCTCGGTGACCAGCAACGGCAGCACCCTCGGGGGCGACCCCGGCAGCGGCTTCAGCTGCTCGCTGGAGAATATCGGCACGGAGGAGTTGTTGGTGGAGAATATCTACCATCCCCCGAATACCCGGCTAAACAGGATCGTGGCCATTCAGATCCAGTTTCAGAACAACGGAAATATCGACGTTCCAACCCCCACCAGATTCCTGATCAGTCTGGAAGGGGCCCCGCTGGCCTTTGACGTCAATGATCTGCCGGAACTAAAGCAGGAACTATTCCTGGAATTCCAGGAAACGGATGGCCCCAAAGATGTGCTCCGGCCCGGCGCTAAAGGGTCGATCAAGGTATTTACGAAGGCCATTGCCCCTCTTCGCTTTTACTTAACTCAATAAACTACCATACCCAAAAGATAGCCTTTATGAAAAAGCAGATTTGGTTGATCCTAATGATCCTTGGATCGCTGGCATTAAAAATGGCGGGCCAGGACTATAACATCGTACGGCCCAGTATTCATGGTCCGGACGGCATTAGCATCAACAGCTACAGTGGGAACCTCTTTTATGAGCGACAGGATCTATTCCTCCCCGGCAGAGGTTTGGACGTGGCGATCAGATTCACCTACAACAGCGAGCGTAGGGAAAAGGACTGGGGTTTCGGTAGAGGCTGGACCCACACCTACAACATGACCTATGCCATGGACACCTCAGGCATCTGGATCGAACGGCAGGATGGCAGAAGGGACCTGTTTACAGTAGAGGATACTGAATTTCAAGCGCCTATCGGAGTTTTCGATCGATTGGAAGAATATGAAAGTGGGAAATTCCGCTTAAGCAGGAAAAACGGGACTACCTACTTTTTTGAAGATGCGGAACACAAGAAGCTAACGAAAATTGCGGACCGGAAC
>JAGQXA010000280.1 GCA_020436865.1 Saprospiraceae bacterium
CACTCCGGAGAACATAGACCAGTTCCAGCAGATCTATCACCTCGTCAAGGAGCGTGGCTTTACCCTCAACGGCGCCAAGCAAGAACTGAAGCACCTCAAGGACTGGGAGCGACAAAAGGAACAAATGCTGGGCCTGCTGAAGAAAGTTCGCAAATCTCTCGAAGATATCCGCAAGGAGCTCAACGGCGCACCCTGAACCGCAACAAATAGCGGCCGGACCACCTTGAGTGGTCCGGCCGCTATTTGTTGCGGTCAAATGTGGGAAGTCTGGAATTTTGTCTTATCTTATGCAGAAATTCACACCTTAAACACTGGCGCCATGATGAACGAACCCGTCTCCGCGATCATGACCAAAAATGTAGTCACCGTAAAGCCTAACGACACGCTCGACAAAGTGAAGAACATTCTGTTCGACAAGCACTTTCACCACATCCCCGTAGTGGAGGGGCCTCGCAACAAACTGCTCGGCATCATCACCTCCTTCGACCTGATGAAGCTCGACCGCCGCTTCGAGGACTACAGCCGGATCCGCGTCAGTGAGGTCATGACCACCAACATCGTCACCCTGGAAAGCCACGAAAAGATCGGCGCCGCAGCCATGATCTTTCTGCGCAAGCTGTTTCACGGACTGCCGATCGTAAACCAGCAAATGGAATTGGTGGGAATCGTCACGACCCATGATGTACTCAAATACGAATTCGACAAGGAGTATCCCAACGACACCTTCGAACTTGCCTATCGGGTCAACGAGCAGGACTAGCAAACCTACCGCTCGAGCCGCTCTACGGTATCGATCGTGGCGGCTACCGTCGCCAAAGGCGGGGCGATCAGAAAGCCGATCCCGATCAGCAGCAAGCCCATGAAAACGATCCCGTTACCCAGGGCCAGACCGGCATTGGCCCGCACGAACTGTACGCTGCCGCCCACCCGGAAGTGCCGCTCCAGGGTGTAGTCCATATTGCCGAAGCCGGCATAGTACGACTGCACCAGAAAGATCGCAAAAGGGCTGACCGGCGAAAAGATCGGGATCAGTCCGGCCAACAGCAACAAGACCGTAAAGAACAGTTCCCGCACGATGTTCCGGACACCGATCCGCAGTCCGCGGAAAAAATCGCTCAAAAATCCGGCCACCGTAAAGGCCGGCCCGCTAGGCTCTCCCCTCAGGTGATCCTCCACTTTTTCACTCAGCGGGCTCATGAAAGGCCCCGCCAGGATGATCACCAGGTTCTTGTAAAGGATCAGTCCGAGCGCGGCCACCGTCAGGCCGCCGGCCACTTGAGCGATCTTGCGCACCGCCTCGCTACCCCAGTCCCACGGATACCACGAGACCAACCAGTTGCCGAAATTATCCGACATGCCCCAGGCCGTTGCGCCGATCCCGGCCAGCAGGGCCAGGCTGATCAGGGCGGGAAGGAGCACGTAGCCCCATAGGCGGAGTTGTCCGATAAGTTGCAGGGCGCGGCCGTAGTTTCGAATGCTGGAAAGGATGTCTTGGATCATTTGGATGTTGCTTTGCCCGCCGTAGCTTTAGCGTAGGCGGGGATGTTGGATGCATAAGATAGGAATGATCGGAGGGCGCCGGCAAGCAAATTCTATGATCGGGGGGAAATTTTCGACTACGGGAAGCATTTAAGCCTGGCAAAAAAGTTGGGGCGTTCCCGACGGCCTGTTTACCTTTGCGGGCAAAATGAGCCGAACATGAACCTTCGCATACATCGGGAGGGTCGGGCGACCCTCCTCCTGGCAGCCGTCGTTTTCGGGGGTATCCTCCTCGCCCTGGGTCAGTGGTTCCCACCCGCTTTGTGGGTAGGCGTTCCGCTGGCGATCGGCGCCTATTTCTTTTTGCTCTACTTCTTCCGGGCTCCCAACAGGCCGCTCCCGGAGGAGGATCCCCGCTTGATCTACGCGCCGGCCGACGGGAAAGTGGTCGTGATCGAGGAGACGACCGAAACCGAAGTGTTCGGGGAGCGGCGGCTACAGGTGTCCATTTTCATGTCGCCGCTCAACGTACACAGCAATCGCAATCCGGTGAGCGGCAAAGTCGCCTACTACCGCTACCACCCCGGCAAGTATCTGGTCGCCTGGCACCCAAAATCTTCCACCGAGAACGAGCGCACCACGATCGTGCTCGACACCGGGCAGGAGCGGGTACTGTTCCGGCAGATCGCCGGCGCCATGGCGCGCCGCATCGTCGCTTACCTGAAGGAAGGCCAGGAGGTCAGGCAAGGCGCCGAAATGGGCTTTATCAAGTTCGGTTCGCGGGTCGACCTGCTATTGCCCACCGACTGCCGCGTGCAGGTCGGCATCGGCGAATCGGTCAGAAGCGGCCAAACGGTGATCGCCGTCTTGCCCGATTGAAAAGGGGCGCACTTTCGGTCTTCGATCGCTTCCGGCTCCGGCGCCTTTTTCGTATAATGAGGCAAAGTACCGGTTATGAAAAAACTGCCGCCGATCCTCCTGCTCGCCCTGCTCGTCACCTCGTCGATCTCCGCCCAGACTTCCAAGGCCGAGAAGCACCACGAACGTCAAGAGTTCGACGACGCCCTGCAGACCTACCGCTCTGCCCTTGCCGACGACCCGAACGACCCCCAGGCACTATTCGGATTGGCCAGATTATATGCCGACAGCCTGTTTCCCCAACACCAACTCGACACGGCCTACCAATATGTCGACCGCGCCGACCTGGCCTTCCGAAAGATGCCGTACAAGGAGCGCAACAAGCTGCAAAAACGCGGCATGAACTCCACCGAACTCCGCAATTTTGAAAAGGAGGTCGTCAACCAGGCCTTCCGCGAAGCACTCGAGCAAAATACCCTGGCCGCCCTGGAACACGCCCTCGAACATTTTCCCAAACCCGCCTACAAGCTAAAGTCGGAAGCAGGGCGCCGGATCAATCTGCTGGCTTTCGAGGAAGCGCAGGAGCAAGGTAGCATGGCCGCCTATGAAGCGCTGCTCGACGAGTATGGGCCGGGCCTGCAGGAGCGCTCGCCCGGACTTTACCGGCAAGCGGAAGAGGCCTTCTTCGAGGCCTTTCTCCGGGAAAAGGGCTGGACGGAACTACGCGCATTCACCAAAGCCTATCCCGACAATCCCTACGTACAGGACACCGCCCTCCTGGCTTTCCAGCAGCTGCGCACGCAGTCGGACCCACTGCGGTACCAGGAATTCCTGACGGCCTTTCCCGACAGCCGCTTCCGGCCGATGGCCCGCGACAGCCTCTGGAAGTACACCTTCAGCGACCCGGAGCGCAAAGTCGACCTGCGGCAGTTGGCCTTTTTCGCCGAGGAGTTCGGGCAGGAAGCCCTCACCCCCGAGCGCGACCCCTTTCTGGCGAGGGCCATCGAAGCCGACCCTCGCTACGAACTCGCCAAGCCCATCTTGTTGCACCTGGAGCCCCGGCAATTTCCGCAGACCTTCGAGGTCGTGTACCGGCTCCACGCCCATACCGGCGAACTCGAGATCCTCGAAGACTTCGCCCGCCGCTACCCCACTGCCGTCGATAGCGCTCGCCTGCAGCACGACCTGGCCGCGGCCCGCCTGCTCCCGAACCTCAAGCTGGAGAACGGTTTCCTCGAATCGAAACGCGACATCTTCGAGAACTACCTGCAACGCGCCGCGCCGAACCACCCGTCCTTCGTTGCCCTGCAGAAAATGCTGGAGCGGCAGTTGGTGCGTAAAGACTGGATCGGCGCCCGCGAAACCATCGAAACCTACCGCCCCCTGTTCGGCGACGACGATCAGCGGTTGTCCGATCTGCTTGCCCTGCTCGGGCGACCGGAACTGGGGTTGGAGCCCGAACGCCTGCCGGCCACCATCAATAGCGGGCAGCATGAGTACACCCCGGTCTTGTCGGCCGACAACCGCCAACTGTACTTTTGCCGCTTCGAGACCGACGAGAACATTTACCGTTCGACCTGGGAGCAGGGCGAGTGGCAAAAGGCCGAACCCATCGCCGAACTGAACGAGGGCTTCGGGCACCAGGCCCCGCTGACGCTTTCTGCCGACGGCACGCGCCTGTTGGCCTTCATCCGGGGCAAGATCTTCTATAGCGACAAAACCGCGACCGGCTGGTCGACCCCGCACTCCATTTCCGATAACGTCAACGAAGCCGACTGGCAAGGGATGGCCAGCATGTCGGCCGACGGGCAAGTGCTGATCTTTGCGGCCAAACGCAAGGATGTGATCGGCTTCCCGGGAGAGACCAACATCGACCTCTATCTGTCGTTCCGGCAGCAAGACGGCGATTGGGGGCCCGCCCACAACCTCGGCACGACGATCAACACGCCGTACGAAGACCGCTCGCCCTTTCTGCACCCCGACATGAAGACCCTGTACTTCAGTTCGGCAGGTCATGGCGGCCTCGGGGGCCTGGATGTTTTCAAAACCACCCGCCTCGACGACAGCTGGACCCGTTGGAGCGCTCCCGTCAACCTCGGCAAGGAGATCAACACCGTTAGCAGCGACTGGGGATACAAGATCAGCACCGACGGCACCACCGCCTATTTTGCGGCCTCGACCGGAGGCAGCGCCGGACAGCAAGATATCTATCAGGTGGCGCTGCCGATCGAGGTGCGGCCGGAAGAGGTCGCCACGATCTCCGGCGTCTTGCGCGACCTGGAGGGCAAGCCCATAGATGCGGGCATCCTCATCGAAGACCTCGCCGACGGCCGGATCGTGAGCCGGCTACGCAGCGACCCCGAAACGGGCCGCTTTTATGTCGTCTTGCCGCTGGGCAAGATCTACAGCTACGTGGTCGACAAGAAGGGCTATTTTCCGGTGGCCAACCACCTCGATCTGCGCGGCAGCACGGAGGGGCAGCAGGTGTTAGAAGACATTCAGCTGGTCGAGGTGCCCGATCTGGTCGACGCCGACATCAGCCTCCAACTCAAGAACCTGTTTTTCGAAACCGACAAGTACCAGATCAAGCCCGAATCCTACCCCGAACTCAACCGCCTGGCCCAGTTGGTACAGGAATAC
>JAGQXA010000030.1 GCA_020436865.1 Saprospiraceae bacterium
TGGTTGATCGGTTGATTGGTTTATTAGTTAATTGGGGAACCCCCAATAAACCAATTACCTAATTCCCCAATACCCCCCCTAGTAGGCTCTCGCAAACACCACCCGTTGCTTCGAAGGTTTCCCGCTCAGCACGCACTTCCCGGCTTCTTCCTCTCCGTCGATCGGAATGCAGCGGATCGTCGCTTTGGTCAGCTCCTTGATCTGCAGTTCGGTTTCGGTGGTGCCGTCCCAATGGGCTTCGACAAAGCCTCCCTTGCCGTCGAGCACTTCGTTAAACTCCTCGAAGGAGTCGACGCGGGTCGTATGCTCCGTACGATAGTCGTAAGCACGCTGGTACAGGTTTTGCTGGATTTCGGCCAACAGCTTTTCCACGTAGTCGGCTACGCCGTCGAGCGGCACCGAGCTCTTTTCCTTGGTGTCGCGGCGGGCCACTTCGACCTGCCCGTTCTCGATGTCGCGCTGACCTAAGCCGAGGCGCACGGGGATGCCCTTTAGCTCGTATTCAGCGAATTTGAAGCCGGGTCGCTTGGTCATGTCGCGATCATACTGCACGGAAATGCCTTTGTCGCGCAATGCCCTCATGATCTTCTCGGCCACCTCGCCGATCACTTCGTTGGGTTTCGGGATCGGTACGATGACGACCTGCATCGGTGCGAGTTTCGGCGGAATGATCAGGCCGTCGTCGTCGGAATGGGTCATGACCAAACCGCCCATCAGACGGGTAGATACCCCCCAGGAAGTGGCCCAAACGAACTCCTCTTCGTTATTCTCGTTCTGGAATTTCACCTCGAAGGCCTTGGCAAAGTTCTGCCCAAGGAAATGGGAAGTGCCCGCTTGCAGGGCTTTGCCGTCTTGCATGAGCGCTTCGATGCAGTAGGTATCCTCGGCGCCGGCAAAGCGTTCGTTGATGGTTTTTACGCCCTTAAGTACGGGCATGGCCATGTACTCTTCGGCAAATCGGGCGTAAATATCGAGGATCTTCAAGGTTTCCTCCACCGCCTCGGCTTTGGTGGCGTGAGCCGTATGCCCCTCCTGCCAAAGAAATTCGGCCGTGCGCAGGAACAGACGCGTCCGCATCTCCCAGCGGACCACGTTGGCCCATTGGTTGATCAGCAGCGGAAGATCGCGGTACGAATTGATCCAATCGCGATAGGTATTCCAGATGATCGTCTCGGAAGTCGGCCGCACGATCAGTTCTTCTTCGAGCTTGGCCTCGGGATCGACGACCACCCCATTGCCATTAGGATCGTTCATCAAGCGATGGTGGGTCACCACGGCACACTCCTTGGCAAAACCTTCGACGTGCTCCGCCTCCTTGCTTAAAAAACTCTTCGGAATAAAGAGCGGGAAATAAGCGTTTACATGCCCGGTTTCCTTGAACATGCGATCGAGCTGATCGCGCATATTCTCCCAGATCGCAAAGCCGTGCGGCTTGATGACCATGCAGCCGCGCACGGCCGAATTATCGGCCAGGCCGGCCTTTTTTACGATATCGATGTACCATTGAGAGTAGTCGTCCGCACGGGCGGTAATTTCCTTTGCCATCGTCTTAGAGCTTCTTAACAGTCTTTTAATCAGGCCTTAACGAAAATCAGGGAACTCCTTGGAGATCTGCCTGTTATAAGAGTAGGAGGCCGGTCGGAAGATTGGAAATTCACAGAACCTGACCTACCGGAATCCATGAATTAAAGGCGGATAACAGGCTGGTTAACAAATTTAACAGCCTTAAAATTCCACTTTAAATTTGCCTTAACAGAAAAATCGGCACAAATGTAATAAATTCGGGTTTGTAACCCGTATGAGAGTCACGGTAATTACGCAAAAAGAAACTCCTATGAAAAATAATCTGATCCGCGCATGTCTGTTTGCCTTACTGGCCGTGGGCATGTCCACCACCGCTTGGGCGCAGTATGACGATCTGTACTACGACCCCAATCAGGATAGTGATTACTACAACAGCACGTCGAATACCTATTCGAACGACTACGGTAATGATTACGATTCCTATTCCGGGAACGACTATGATTACGACGACGACGGCTACGAGTACTTCGATGAGTACGACTACTACTACTCGTCGCGGATCCGCCGTTTCCACCGGCCGTATTACGGCTTCAACTACTACGACCCGGTCTACGTCGACATGTTCTACTACGATCCCTTCTTCAATCCGGGGATGACGGTACTGATCTACGACGACTACTGGTCCTATCGCAGCTGGAGTCGCTGGAACCGCTGGAATCGCTGGAGCTACGGCCCGGGCTGGAACGTTTCTTTCGGCTGGGGATCTCCGGGCTTCGGTTTTGGCTGGGGATACAACAACTACAACTCCTGGTACAATCCGTGGTATAACTCCTACTACGATCCGTACTGGGGCTCGAACTACTATTCCTCTTTCTATTGCCCGCCTTCCTGGGGTAACGGCTACGTGTACAACACGGTCAATAACAACAACTATTACTACGGCGCCCGCCGCACCGGCACGAGTAAAGTGCCCCGTGAAACGGTTCGCCCCTCGACCATTCCGAACAATGGCGTTCGCCCGGCCGATACCAAGGATGGCAACGTACTCGGACGGAATCCGCGCACGGACACCGAACTGGCCGACCCGCGCGCTCCCAAGCAAGATCGTATCAATGTGAGCCCGACCGATCAACCCACGAGAACGACGCAACCGAACAACCGGCAACCGGCCGACCTCGGACGCGATCCGTTCGCGGAACCCGATCGCAGCCGGCAACCGAATACGCGAACGCAACCGGAGCAGGATCGCACGGCTCCGACCCGCGACCGGAACGTAGATCGCAATCCGTCGCCCAATCGCGATTACTTCAACCGCAACGATCGCAGTCGTCCCAACACCAACAACCGCGGGAATTCAGGCATCGACCGGAGTAACAACCGTTCGAACAACAGCCCGAGCCGGAACTACGATTCGAACCGGTCGAACAACGATCGCGGCAGCAGTTCCAACCGGAGCTACAATAACTCCAGCCGGAGCAATAGCAGTCGCTCCTCCGGAAGTATGCGCAGCAACAACAGCAATCGCAGTTCTTCCGGAAGTAGCCGGAACAACAGCAGCCGCTCCTCGAACCGGTCGAACAACGATCGCCGCGGCAACTAGGCTAACCACGAAATCACCGACCATTAACTAGGGGTTTCAACAGAAAAGTGGGTGGATAGAGCAATGTGTTCACCCACTTTTCTTTTGCCGCCTCCCGATGCAGCGCACCATTCCATCACCATTCTAACCATCAAAAATCCCTGCGCAAATGAAACTTTTGACATCGCTGACGGTCACACTCGCCATTTCTTTTGGCCTTTCCGCCCAAACCGCTTTCGATATTCTCCGCTTCTCCCAGTTCGACGTCGGCGGCACCGCCCGCACGGTCGGTATCGGTGGCGGGATCGGAGCTTTGGGCGCCGACTTTTCCGTCTTGAGCACCAACCCGGCCGGCCTGGCCGCTTTCCGGCGTTCCGAATTGACGCTAACCCCTACCCTGTACACTTCCCGGGTGACCTCTACCCTCGACGGAGCCGCCACAAACCTGGGGTTCAACGAAGAACGATCGAATTTCAATTTCAATAACCTCGGCCTCGTGCTAGCCCACCGCCCGACCGGCTCCAAATGGAGCACGGTCAACTTCGGCATCGGCATGAACCGACTGGCCAACTTCTACGAAACCTTTTCCTATAGCGGAACGTCGACCGGTTCGATCACCGATCGCTTCGTCGAACTGGCCGACGGCTTCACGGCCGACGAACTCGACAACTTCGAGGCAGGGATCGCCTACGAAGTGGGGGCGATCTTCAATCCGGATTCCGATCCCACCTTTTACAACAATGACTTTCTCCCGGGAGAACAGGTCGACAAGGCCCAGATCGTGCGCACCGAAGGATCGATCAACGAATTGCTGTTCTCCTTCGCCGGCAACTACGAGGAAAAGCTCATGCTGGGCCTGACCATGGGCGTGCCCTTCCTTGACTTCAACGAGGTCAAGACCTACACCGAGACGGACGACGAAAACCGAAACCCGATATTCAACGAACTGACCTTCGAAGAATACCTCAACATCTCCGGCACCGGGATCAACCTCAAAATGGGCTTCATTTACCGCCCCATCCAGGAGTTTCGCATTGGCGCCGCCGTGCACACTCCCACGGCCTTCAATCTGGAAGATAACTACAGCACGGAGATCGCGTACGACTTTACTCTCGGTGGAGACCAATACTTCGAGAGCCAGTCGCCGAACGGCCTGTTCGACTACAAGATCAAAACTCCCTGGCGAGTGATCGGAAGCGCCGCCTTTCTTTACCAAAAACTCGGCTTCCTGACCGCCGAGGTCGAATGGGTCGACTATAGTTCGGCCACCTTCAACTTCAACAACACGACCAGCGCAGAGGACAAGGCCTACGAACGCGATCTGAACAACGAGGTTGTCGATCAATTTCAACCGGCTGTGAATATCCGTCTGGGCGGGGAATTGACGTACGACATCTTCCGCTTCCGGGCCGGATACAACATCTATAACAGTCCGGTGAAGAACGACGACGTATCGCATGATGCCTTCAGCTTCGGCTTCGGCATCCGCGAAAAGAGCTTTTTCATCGACCTGGCCTATAAGCAAACCAATCTGGCCGAAACCTATTTCCCGTACTTTACCGCCGCGGCCGCACAGCCGGAGGTGGCCAACGAGGTGAAAACCCAGCGATTCCTGGCCACCTTTGGATTTAAGTTCTAGTTCCGGTTGAACTGTGGTCTATGCGATATTGTTTCTCTCACATCGCATAGGCCACATCTCACACCCGGAACACATGGATTCCTTAACGCAGATCACCCTGGGAGCCGCCGTAGGCGAAGCCGTACTGGGCCGCAAGGCCGGCAATCGCGCCATGCTTTGGGGCGCTGTCGGCGGTACCATTCCCGACCTCGACGTATTCGCCAACTTCGTCACCGACGAAATGACTGCCCTGGCTTTCCACCGGGGCATTTCTCATTCCTTCTTTTTTGCTGTGCTTGCCCCTTTTGCCTTCGGCTGGCTGACCCACCGGCTGTACCAAAGCGGATTGTATCAGCGCACCGGGTACCGCGTCGGGGCTTCGGTGATCGTCATCGGGTTTGTCCTGGGCTTCGTCAATCTCGTGCCCTATCTGATCACGCAAAATTTCAGCCTACCGGTACTCGTCTGGACCCTGGGCATCGGCGCTTTCTTCCTGCTACTCCTGTGGTTGTTCTACTGGCGAAAACCCGCCAGGGAAGTGCATACGAGCTACCGCGACTGGGTGCTGCTTTGGTTTTGGGCCATTTTCACCCACCCTCTGCTCGATGCCTGTACGCCTTACGGCACCCAATTGTTCCAACCTTTCTGGGACTATCGGGTGGCATTCAACACCATTGCGGTAGTAGATCCTATCTATACCCTACCTTTTCTGCTATGCTTATTGATAGCCATGCGGTTTACGCGCGAGCATCCGCGGCGGCGCTGGTTCAATTGGCTGGGCATTTCGCTGAGTTCGGCCTATCTGGTCTTTACTTTCTATCACAAGATGCGGATCGATAGCATCTTCGAAAGATCCCTGCAAGAACAGGGTATTACCTATCACCGCTATACCACCTCCCCAACCATTTTCAATAACGTGCTTTGGCAGGGAACGGCCGAGGGCGACACCGCCTATTACCACGGAATGTACTCCTTCTTCGATCCGGAAGAGCGGGTCACCTCCTTCGCGACCCTTCCCAAGAACCACGACCTGCTCGAAGGGCTGGAGAACGAACGCGATCTGCGCATCCTGCGCTGGTTTTCAAAGGACTACTACAATGTATTGCGTCGCCCCGACGGTACTCTGCAACTCAACGATCTGCGGTACGGCTCAGGCGACGGCACCTTCGACGAACCTTCCGATTACATTTTCCGCTTTACGCTGGAAGAAAAGAACGGCCGGTGGGTCGCTCGTCAAACCCGCGAAGACGCACGCGTCGACAGCGGCGCCTTCCGGCAACTGTGGGATCGCATGATGGGGAAGGTGGAACAATGAAGAAAAGAGGAACTTCGCCGGGTGGGGATCACCCCCTTGACCCTTCCAGAACACCGGCCCTTTCCAGTTCTTTCTGAAGCGCAGCCAGATGCTCGTCGGAGATAGGCGCCAAAGGTAGGCGCACCTCCTTGCTACAGACGCCCAGCAATTCGAGCGCTCCTTTCACACCGGCCGGATTGCCGTCGATGTAAAGCCAGGGATGAATATCCAGCAACTGGGCGTTTAGCCGTTGGGCCTCTTCATAATTGCCGGCCAGGGCAGCCCGGGCCATTCCGGCGAACGGACCCGGTAAGGCATTGGCAATGACCGATATGACGCCGTCGCCTCCGCAGCCGATCATTGGGAGGGTGATCAGGTCGTCGCCCGACAACACGAGGAAATCGTCGGGTTTGTACTTGAGGATGGTCATAACCTGTTGCAGATCGCCGGAGGCTTCCTTCACGGCGAAGAACTGATCGCTGGCTTCAGCCAGGCGAAGCACCGTTTCGGCCTCTACGTTCGAACCCGTGCGCGAGGGCACGTTGTAGATGATCACGGGCCGCGGGGCCACTTCCGCCAAGGCCATGTAATGCCGGTAAATCCCTTCCTGATTGGGCTTGTTATAGGCTGGGCTGCTCGACATGATCACGTCGATGCCAGTGAAGTCGAACTCGCGCACTTTTTGTACCAGCCGGGCCGTATCGTTATCGCCGAACACCCCAGCTACCAGGGGCTTGCGGCCGTTGTTGATCCGGATGGTAGCATCGAGCACCTCGCGGACCTCGCGGTCCGACAGGGTGACGGCCTCCCCTGTGGTACCCAGGGACACGAGGAAATCCACCCCACCTGCGATCACATGTTCGATCACCCGCTCCAGGGCCGGGAAATCGATCCGGCCGTTCCGGAAGGGCGTTACCAA
>JAGQXA010000281.1 GCA_020436865.1 Saprospiraceae bacterium
ACCGATGGGCTGATCGCCTTAGATCAGAGGAGGCGCTCTGCCCATCGGCAAAAAAAATTTCGCCTTTGCGCGAAACAAGGGTCGAAGTAGCGACCTTCCTATATATCGCCGTCATCACTTCCGGTGGCGGAACACGCAGCTTGCGCCAGACAAATGAACCGTGAATTCACCCCGAAGTTGCTTTCCGTATTGCGGGAAGGGGTTAGCAAACAGCAACTGAGCAAGGACATTCTGTCCGGTATCATCGTCGGCATCGTCGCTCTTCCCTTAGCGATCGCCTTCGCCATTGCTTCCGGGGTTTCCCCTGAAAAAGGATTGATCACTGCCATTGTCGCCGGACTGGCAATATCCACCTTTGGTGGAAGCCGGGTGCAGATCGGTGGCCCCACCGGCGCTTTCATCGTGATCGTCTACGGCATTGTGGTCGAGTACGGCGTCGAGGGATTGACGGTCGCCACTTTTCTGGCAGGCTTCCTCATCATGCTGATGGGGTTCCTCCGCCTCGGCCGCCTGCTCAAGTATTTTCCCTATACGCTGATCACGGGCTTCACGACGGGCATCGCCGTCATTATTTTTTCCTCGCAGATCAAGGACCTGCTGGGATTGGAAATGGAAGCCGTTCCCGCTCCCTTCATTGACAAATGGGCGGCCTACGCGGGGCACTTGTCTTCATTCAATCCCTATGCCCTGGGGATCGGATTGGTCACGATCCTGATCACCCTGTATTTCCCCAAGGTCACCACGAGGGTGCCTGGTTCACTCATCGCCATACTGGTTGCCACGTGGGCCGTGTATTACTTCCAATTGCCGGTCGACACCATCGCCACGCGCTTCGGCGACATTCCCCAAAGCATCCCGAAACCGCAATTCTACCGGGTCGATCTCGACACTGTGCGCAATCTGCTGCAACCCGCCCTGGCGATCGCCCTTTTGGGCGGCATCGAATCGCTGTTGTCGGCTGTGGTGGCCGACGGCATGACCGGCGGCCGGCACCGCTCCAATATGGAACTCGTCGCCCAAGGCGCCGCCAACATCCTCTCTTCTATGTTCGGCGGCATCCCTGCTACGGGCGCCATTGCCCGTACCGCCACCAATATCAAGAACGGAGGGCGCACGCCGATCGCCGGTATCGTGCATGCCCTGACCCTCTTGCTGATCATGCTGGTGGCAGCGCCCCTGGCCAAGCACATTCCGCTGGCCTGCCTGGCCGGTATCCTGGTGGTGGTGGCTTACAACATGAGCGAGTTGCACGCCTTTTTCGGCATTTTCAAGACCAACCGCTACGACATTGCCGTACTGTTGAGCACCTTTCTGCTCACGGTCGTCTTCGACCTGGTGATCGCCATCGAGATCGGAATGGTCATGGCCGCGTTCCTGTTCATGAAGCGGATGGCCGACGCTACCGAACTCGGTCAGCTATTCCTCAGTGAAGGCAGCAATGGAGAGGAGCATATGTTCGAACAGGAGCTACCGTCCATTCCTCGTGAAGTATTGATGTACGAGATCAACGGACCCCTTTTCTTCGGGGCCGCCCAAAAGTTTTCCGATACGCTGAAGAACGTTATTGGCGACCATCACCGCATCTTGTTGTTGCGCATGCGCAATGTGCCGATCATCGACGCTACCGGCATGCAGCGCCTCAAGGAAGTGATCCACTTTCTGCGCAGCCGGCAGATGGAAGTGGTACTCTCGGGCGTCAGTCCGGTCATTCGCGAACAGTTGCTGCGTTCGGAGATCATCGAGGACGCCTATATCCAGGAAAGCGTGGAAGACGCTCTCGTATTCATCCGGAACCGGCTCGCCTCTCCCTAAGTCCTTTCCGTACCCCGACCGCTTTCCTCGCGACAAGCTGGGTGTATTTGCCGGAAATTTCCTATTTTCAATGAGCCGGAATACCCGGCCTGCACCTAAACCACCCAGACTATGGCATCCCGGACTACCCTGTTGGGCCTTTGCACCAGCATGGCCTTTTGGTTATTGGCCTGTCAGACGTCACCCTCGACCGAAACTCCCCAAGCGGAAGACGGCCTGACGTTGGAAGATACTTCCACGGCTGCATTGGAACCTCCTGTCACGCCCTACGACCATGTCGACGAAGTCGTGGGGCTGACCGAGCGCTGGATCGGCGACCTCGACGGCATGATCGCACGCCGGCGCATCCGGGCGCTCGTGCCCTACAGCCTTTCCACCTACTACATCGATGGCGCCGAACGCTACGGCATTTCGTACGAGGGCATGAATTACTTCGAGCAAGCCCTAAACGAGCAACTCGGCCACCAAGCCGGCGCTCCGAACTACGTGCGGGTCGTGTTCATTCCCGTGACCCGCGACCAACTGCTCAACAAACTCAACGAGGGCTACGGCGACATTGCCCCGGCCAATCTGATGGTGACGCCGAAGCGTGCGGCGCAGGTCGATTTCTCGCTACCGGTGATCAGCGGCGACCGCGAACTGCTCGTCAGCGGCCCTTCCGCTCCCCACATCGATTCCTTTCCCGACCTGTTGGGAAAGACGGTTTACGTTCGGGCTTCCAGCAGTTTCTACGAGCATCTGGAGTACCTCAACGATTCGCTGCGGCGGATCGGCCTTTCCACCATCGTCGTTGAACCTCTCGACGAACATCTGGAAGACGAAGAGATCCTGGAGATGGTTCACGCCGGCCTTTTGCCGATGACCTTCATGGGCGAATTCAAATCGAACCTGTGGGAAAACATCCTGACCGGACTGACCATCCACCGCGAGATCGCCATCCATACCGATGGCGACCGGGCTTGGGCTGTGCGGAAGGACAACCCGCAACTCAAGGCTGTTCTGGACGAGTTTGTCCGGAAAAACCGCAAGGGCACGCTCCTCGGCAACCTGCTTTTCAACCGCTACATGAAGAATGTCGACTTCGTCAGCAACGCCTTTTCCAGCGACGATCTGCAGCGTTTTCGCGACCTGCGCGACTATTTCATCAAGTACGGCGACCAGTACCAGCTCGACTGGCTGCTACTGGCGGCACAGGGATATCAGGAATCGGGTCTGGACCAGAACAAACGAAGTCCGGCCGGAGCCGTCGGGATCATGCAGATCAAACCGAGCACTGCGCGCGATCCCAACGTCAACATCCCCGATATCCATCGGGTGGAAAGCAACATCCATGCAGGTACGAAGTATCTGCGCTTTCTGATCGATCGCTACTTCGTGACGACCGGCATCGATTCGCTCAATGCCGGCCTGCTGGCCGTGGCCGCCTATAATGCAGGGCCGGCCCGCATCCGCAAGCTGCAGGAAGAAGCCGCCAGGCAAGGGTTCGACCCCAATGTATGGTTTGATAATGTGGAGTTGTTTGCGGCCCGTGATATCGGCCGGGAAACGGTACAGTACGTCAGCAATATCTACAAATACTACATCTCTTACCGGTCGATGCTCCTGTACTACCGAAAGACGGGAAAAGATCCGCTCGCTTCGGATTGAAGAACAGGCAGGGTCGTCAAATTTGCGAAAGAGAGCCCTGCCTGTTCGAAAACGCTAGCCCATCGGCATCGGCGTGTAGAAGAACTGTTCCTTGACGACCTTGCCGTCGCGTACCTCGTAGACGGCCACTTCGGCCATGTTCATGCGCCCGGCTCCTTTCATGGTCATGTCAATGTCCATCATGATGCTGAAGAAGTTGTCTGCGACAACCGGATCCGACACGGTGATCCCGTGCACCTCTTCCGTCATGTTGTTGAACTCTTCTCCTTTCTTGCGAATGGCTGCCAGGCCGCGCACCTCGCGATCAGGGGCGCCTTCGGGTTCAATGCTCAAAGCGTCTGGGGCGTAGAGTTCATTCTGGGCCGTGTCGAATTGGCCTTGGCGGCAAAGTTCTACCAGGCGGTCGGCGACTTGTTTTACGGTCATGATCGAGTGATTTTGGTGAAGAGCAAATGTAAAACAAATGTTTTATATTTTTAAATTTTAAAACAATTTTTGTTTTCTGACAAAGCTTGCAAAGAGTGCGAAAAATCACCTCCCCTCTTGCGGTTCATCATCGCGGCGATGTCCGAAAGCGATTAACTTTTCCGGTGATTTACCAAACTTCCGCCTATGTATCTCTATCTCGAACTTTGGAAGCCGAAGCCGGCCTGGGAGGATTTGTCTCGCGAGCAACGCGAGGAGTTTCTGGCCCAGTTTGCCCCGGGCGTGCGCCGAAGCGAAGACCTGCAGGTCGAACTGCTGGGCTTTGCCTTGAACGAGCGCGAAAACGAGGTCCAATACCGCTACATCGCCGCCTGGAAAATGCCCAATCGAGGGCTGATCCACATGTTGGAAAAAGCCGAGGAAAAGGAGGGTTGGACCACCTATTTCGACATCGCGCATCTGGGCGGGCGATTGATCCCACTCCGGGTTTTCGCGAACGACATGGTGAGCGTTTAACCGGTCCTTCCGCCCAGTGAACTAAACCGAAGTCCGGCTGTTCCCTCTCATATGGAAGCACTTAAAGGAAAGACCGCCCTCATTACCGGAGGTACCAGAGGCATCGGCTTTGGAATCGCCGAAGCCTTGGTCATCGCAGGAATGAATGTGGGCGTGACCAGCCGGCATCTTTCGGCAGCCCAGGAAGCCGCCGATCGATTGGACCGCGCAGGACAGGGAGAGGCGATCGGATTGGAAGCCGACGTACGCGACCTGGCCGCCCAGGAACGCAGCGTCGAACAGATCCTCCATAAGTGGGGCCGCCTCGACCTATTAGTTGCCAACGCCGGCGTTGGGCATTTCGACCCGATCGAAGATCTAAGCCCGGAACAGTGGCAGGCAACGATCGACATCAACCTGACCGGGGTATTCAATAGCGTCAAGGCAGTAATACCGGCCCTCAAGGAATCCAAAGGCCTGTTGGTGACCATTGCCAGCCTGGCCGGCACCAATTTTTTTCCCGGCGGTTCAGCTTATAATGCCAGCAAGTTCGGTCTGGTCGGTTTCACACAAGCGATCATGCTCGACCTGCGAAAATACGGCGTTCGCGTCACTACGATCATGCCGGGTTCGGTAACCAGCCATTTCAACGATCATACGCCTAATCCGGCCGACGCCTGGAAGATCCAGCCCGAAGACCTCGGCCAGATGGTAGTCGATCTGATGCGCATGCACCCGCGCACGCTGCCGAGCAAGATCGAAGTGCGCCCCTCCATGCCCCCCTCGTAACTCCGAGTGGTACTCGGAGGTGTCGCCGAGTGGTACTCGGAGGTGTCGCCGAGTATCACTCGGAGGCGTCGCCGAGTATCACTCGGAGGCGTCGCCCGAGTATCACTCGGAGGTGTCGCCGAGTATCACTCGGAGGTGTCGCCCGATTACGCTCCGAGTACCACTCGGAGCTACAGGTATACTTCGAAGCCCGGCCGCACATAGGTATATGGAAATTCGCTCCACTCCGAAACAAGACCACTCTTCACCGGATTATCGATCAAATACCGCAGCTGATTGCACATATCACGATAATCCCGAATGACATGATCATAGCTTTCCCTATGCCAGAATGGTCTGCCCGTTCGCTGTAGTCTGCAATTGGCTTCCCGAGCCGTATGCCTTTTCAATGACTGCATCACTCTAAATAGTACTCCATCTACCCTGTCTACAACCATGTGAACATGTGTCGGCATAATACAATAGGCAATCAGCCGAAACATCTCGCCGTCCCTAAAATGAAGGGCTTCCTGCACTATATCCGCTACCTTCGGATCGGCTAACCACTTTGGAGTTGACAGCCCGTCTCTGTAAAAGGAATAGAATGCAGGAAAACGGGCCTTTAAGATAGCCTCTAACTCCGGGCCACTACTTCTTTCCTTAAGTTCCAGGAAAACTGCCATCGGGATCGTACCCCATAGGCGAAAAGTAATAGCAAACACACCGTTCTCTGGCTGCCAGTGGGGCAGATTTCTCTGATAACCTTGGTGAGACATGCCTGAACATGTTTGTTCATTTCTCACAAAGCCCAACCCCCGTAAATCTATCGCCCCCCACTCTCATTCACAAACGGCCATTCGTACATTCCCAACGACTTTCTATCTTTGCGACATACCAAACGAAGAGCAATGTCGAAGAATAAGCAATCCCAGCCCCGTGTGGCCTATTTCTGCATGGAATACGGGCTTCATACCGACTTCAAAGCCTATGCCGGCGGACTCGGCATTCTCGCAGGCGACTATCTCAAGGGCGCCAAAGATCACGACTATCCCATCGTAGGCGTAGGCATCCTGTGGAAGCAAGGCTATACCGATCAGCTTATCGGAGAAGACGGACAGCCCTATGATACCTACCACAACTATCGCTACGATTTTCTGGAAGATACCGGCATAACGGTCGACGTCGAGATCCGGCGCCGCAACGTGCGCTGTAAGGTGTGGAAACTGGATGCGTTCGGCAACGCCCCCCTATACCTGCTCGATACCGACCTTCCGGAAAACGAGGACGCCTGGATCACAGGACAACTGTACGGCTGGTTCGGCGAAGAGCGGATCGCCCAGGAGATGGTATTGGGTATCGGAGGGGTGCGCGCCTTGCGCAAACTGGGCATCGAAGTCGATGTGTATCACTTCAACGAAGGACACGCTCTTTTCGCCGGCTTCGAGCTCCTGCGGGAAGCGCGCAAGAAAGGGAAGTCGTTCAAGAAAGCCGTAAAGAAGGTCCGGCAAAAGATCGTTTTCACGACCCACACGCCGGTCATTCAAGGCAACGAATCACATCCCATCGACCGCCTGATGTACATGGGCGCCAATTTGGGTTTGAAACCGACCCAACTGAAGAAGCTGGGCGGCAGCCCCTTCAATATGACGGTGGGCGCCCTGCGCCTGTCGCGCGCCTCCAATGCCGTGGCCCAATTGCACGGAGAAACGGCCAATAAAATGTGGGCGCATATCGACAAGAAGTCCGACATCGTGGCCATCACCAACGGCATTCACCTGCCTACCTGGGTGGACCCGCTCATGCTGGAGGCGGCCGAACAAGGGGAAGGCCTTTGGGAATTCCACCAACAGAACAAACGCCGCCTGATCGATTTCGTCAAAACGCGCAATGGGGTCGAATTGCAGGAAGACAAGCTCCTGATCGGCTTCTCGCGGCGGGCGGTGGCCTATAAGCGCAGCGACCTGATCTTCAGCGAACCCGATATCATCGACCCGCTGTTGCGCGATAACCGCGTGCAGATCATCTTCTCGGGCCGGGCCCATCCGCTCGACGACGGCGGCAAAGACATCGTGGCCCGCCTGGTCGAAATGACCCGGCAATACCCCAATTCTGTGGTATTCCTGGAAAACTACGATATGACCATCGGCGCCATGCTCACCCGGGGTTCCGATATCTGGCTCAACAACCCCCGCCGGCCCAAGGAGGCCAGCGGCACCTCCGGCATGAAGGCCGCCATGAACGGAGTGCTCAACCTGAGCACCCTCGATGGCTGGTGGCCGGAAGCCTGCGAGCACGGCGTCAACGGCTGGCAGTTCGGCGACGGCTTCGAAAGCGAGAACGAAACCGAACTCGACGACCACGACCGGGCTGCTCTTTACAGGGTGCTCCTCGAAGAGGTCATGCCCACCTATTACCATCAACGGGAAAAG
Source organism: Saprospiraceae bacterium (assembly GCA_020436865.1). Lineage (GTDB taxonomy): Bacteria > Bacteroidota > Bacteroidia > Chitinophagales > Saprospiraceae > JAGQXA01. The sequence continues at coordinate 7,578 of JAGQXA010000281.1, forward strand.
TGGATCGAGATGATGAGCGCCAGCATTCAGAGCACGCGCGACGCTTTCGGCGTCAAACGCATGCTCGACGAGTACTATCAGCTGCTCTACGCCAAGGGCTAGGCCGGCAAGAGATAATCGATGCTCGAGTCGAAAAGCGACCAAAGAACTTCCTTCTGTGCCGGACGAGACTGTACCCTGCCCGTGCTGCCCTCCATCCAGGAGAGATTGCACTTCAGGATGCGGTATTTCAACAAAAGATAGCTTCCATCCCGGTAGCGCGCACTGTGGATGTCGAGAATGCGAATCCGGGCCGCGATCGATTGGCTTTCCAGGAAATATTCCCGCCCCACTTCGACCTTCTTACCGGTGGTGCGGATGCACGGCAGTTCAATTCGCTCCGGCTCGATCGTCTTGACGGGCGCAGGGTCTTCCAGGCCAAGTTTGCGCTTCCACTTGCGCTTTTCCTTCTCCTTTTTCCAGCGTGCCTTTTTCGGGAAAGGCCCTTTCTGAACTGCCTGCCGCGTGCCGAGGAATAAGCCCGTACGCGGATGTACGTAAAACCACGGCTCAAATCTCCGGATACCGCCCCAGTGGGTGAAGAACACCAGCTTGCCGTCGATCAGTTTGGTGTTGGGGTCGACATACCACCACAGGTGTTGGAGCACATGCAAACCGGTGGCACTACGGGTATCGAGCTGTTTGTTCAGGTCGCTGAACACCTGCTCCCAGGACCGACCGACCTGGCTCTGCAGCCAACGCTCCAAAGGTTCGAGGTTGTCATCCTGGAAGGTACCCAGCGGCTTCGGGCGGATAGCCTCGCGTGCTGGCAGGCTGTCGCGCGTTTCGAGCGTTTTCTGCGCCCGACGCCGTCCTTTCTGCCGGCCTTTCTTGTTCGTCCGGCCCCCACCGCTACGGCGGCACTCGATCAACTCCTCGTAGAGGCGCTTGTCGCGACGCTTCTGCCGGTTGCGGCGCGAGGGTTTCATGTAATCAAGAGGGTCCATTGGTTTTGGTTTTTTGGTGGCGCCGATCCCGGCATCCAGTGCATAAATAGTGGTGGCTGGTCTCTCCCGGTCCGGGAAAAACAAAGCGAACGATCGAAATTAAGTACTTGATGTAGAGAGTTAGCGGCCGCCGATCAATGCAACGTATTAACCCGAAGGGCCTTCCGAAAAGTTCCGCCAGGTAAAAAAAAGGCCTCCCGATGCCAAACAGATGCATCGGGAGGCCTGCGAATACGTTGTCAAGGCCCCGCTCAGGCGAGCGCTATGTATACCAGAATTCCGGCAAAGTACCCCGCCAGGGCCAGCAGGCTGATGCGTTTCAGGTACCACAGGAAGTCGATCTTCAGAATACCCATGATCGCTACGCCGGCGGCAGAGCCGATGATCAGCGTACTTCCTCCGGTGCCGGCACAATAGGCAAGCAATTCCCAGAAAGCGTGATCGACCGGATAGACCGTGAGCGGATACATTCCCATCGCGCCGGCCACGAGAGGCACGTTATCGACCACTGCCGACAGCAGCCCGATCAGGGTGTTGACGATGTAGATGTTGCCGAAGGTCTCGTCGAGGGCAGTGGCCAGGGTGGCCAGTTGTCCGGCCGTCTGCAAACTGGCCACCGCCAGCAGGATTCCCAGAAAGAACAACACGCTGGGCGTGTCGATCCGCCGGATCACGGTGGCGACCGACAGTTCTTGGGTGGGTTCCTCCTTTCTGCGGTGCAGCACTTCGGTGGTCACCCACAGCACCCCAAGACTGAAGAGCATTCCCATGAAGGGCGGCAAATGCGTAAAGCTCTTGAACAAAGGCACGAACAGGAGTCCGCCCACCCCCATCGCAAAGATCAGCTTCTGCTCGAAGGTGCTGACCTCCACATGTCCGTTCGGGTTCTTCAGCATATCGGGTCGCTGAACGTGGCCCTTCATCCGGATGGAAATGAGCAAAAGGGGCACGACCAGGCAAACCAGGCTGGGCAGGATCACCTTGATCACGATATTGAGCGCCGTGATCTGCCCACCGATCCAGAGCATGATGGTCGTCACGTCGCCGATCGGCGACCAGGCGCCGCCGGCATTGGCGGCCAGCACCACCATGCCGCCGAAGAACCAAAGGTCGTCCTTATCCTTGATCAGCTTGCGCAACAGGGCCGCCATGACGATGGAGGTCGTCAGGTTGTCGAGCGCGGCGGAAAAGAAGAAGGTGATGACGGAGATGATCCATAACAGGCGGATCCGGTTGGTCGTAGAGATGCGGTCGGTCACGACCTGAAACCCTTCGTGAGCATCGACCAGCTCGACGATGGTCATGGCCCCGAGCAGAAAGAAAAGGATCTCGGCGATCTCTCCGACATGCTGTAGCAGGGCGTGTTCGAGAAAATGGGCCCCTCCCTCGCTTTCTGTGAGGGCCGGCGCCGCGTGGGCGAAGATCGCATCCTGCCCGAGGATGAGGATCGTCCAACAGAGCACGCCGGTCAGAATGGCAGAGGCGGCTTTGTCGATCTTCAACGGATGTTCCAGTGCAATGAGCAAATAACCCAATGCAAAGACGAGGAGCATTAAGATGGACATAGAGGAAATTTTCAGTGAATGTACGTCGACATACCCGGAACCCGCTTCGGCGCGTCCGGGTAAATTTTCCGTCCGCCTGTACTTACAGATTGGACATCACCAACGCTACCAGACCGAGCAACACGGCCAAGGCCATGACGCCCATGAGGTAGTAGAAGGTGAGCTTGTTGGCATCCATTTTCATAGGAAGCTAATTGTTTGTGTGAAAAAATCGCCTACGATCAGGCATTCAGCAAAATGACCAGAATGGTGGCTACCAGCAGCAGCAGGTAGCCGACTTGAAAAGTGCGCTTGAGTTTTTTATTCATTCTTTCTGTTTTTGATCCGGTGTTATCGTTTAGACCACTTCTGCCTGACGAAATTGAACAGAAGGTACAGGGCCGCTACGGCCATGGCCATGCTTTTTACGAGAACCATATGGCTTGATTTTGCGGCTGCATTACAGCCAGTTTTTAAAAAAGCGGTCGAAATCAGCAAGCAACTCGAAGAAGATCCGACGCATGGTTTGCATCTGCGATACCAGCGAGCCGAACTGCAGGGGCCAGGCTTCGCTTTCGAGTACGGGCAGGTTCCTTCGCACATCCCACTTGAGGGTGTGCAGATTGCTTCCCTGCAGGATAAACTGGTTCTGGAAGTGCTCGACCTGCTTCCAAAGCGTGCCGTCGGCCGTTGGATTGGTTTCGACCAGAGCTTCCAGGGTCAGTTCGCAGCTCTTGAGTTCGAGCTCGTAGAATTTCAGCTCGTCCATCCACTCTCCCAGCTGGAAAGTGGAATTATCCGACGACCGATCCGATATAGGTGCATTCATGATAAAGAGGTTAAAAGGCGGGCCGACCGGAAAACCAGCCGGCCCGCTGGAGTCCACCTTAATGAGAAAAATGCCTTAGATTCCAAGTCCGAAGGCGTAGTAGTACACGCCGGGGAGATCGGGATAGACCCCCTCCAGCATGACGCCGCCTTCTTTGTCTTTTAGCGCTTTGGCCAATTCGTCGACCGTCTTCACGGCCCGGCCATCGACCTTCGTGACGATGAAGCCTTCGCGCATTTGTGTGTACTTCCGTAGTTTGCCAGGGTGTAGTTGCGTGATCTGCACGCCTCCGGCGATGTCGAGCTTTTTCGCCGTCGCTTCGTCGATCGCCTGCATATCGGCGCCCAGTTGTTCGAAGAGGTCGCGATGCTCTTTGGCCGCGAGGGCGGTACCGCCCTCGCGATTGTTGAGGGTCACCGTCAGCTCCTTCTTCTTGCCCTTGCGGTCGACCGTCAGGGCCACCTGATCGCCGGGGCGATGGCGGGCGATCCGCTCCTGCAGCTCGGGCGAGGAGTTTACGGCTTCGCCGTCGACCGCCACGATGATATCGCCGGCCTGCACGCCGGCCTTGGCTGCGGCGCTGTTGGCCATCAGGCTGTCGACATAGGCCCCCTTGGTCAGGCTGAGATCTTTATCCTTGGCCAGATTGCCGTCGACCGAACGGATCATCACGCCGAGCACGCCGCGCTGCACGACGCCGTACTTCAGGAGATCTTCCACGACCTTGCTGACGATGTTGGCCGGAATGGCGAATCCGTAGCCGCTATAGGCGCCGGTCGGACTGGCGATCGCCGTGTTGATCCCGACGAGGCTGCCCTGGAGGTTGACCAGGGCCCCGCCGCTGTTGCCGGGGTTGATGGCGGCGTCGGTTTGGATGAACGATTCTACCGCATATTGCTCCTGCAGGATGTTGATGTTGCGCGCCTTGGCGCTGACGATGCCGGCGGTAACGGTAGAGTTGAGATTGAACGGATTGCCTACTGCGAGCACCCATTCGCCGACCCGAACGTCGTCGGAGTTGACCAGCGGCAGCGAGGGCAGGCCGTCGGCCTTGATCTGCAGAAGAGCCAGGTCGGTGCTGGGGTCGGTACCCACCACCTTGGCTTTAAAGGTGCGGCTGTCGTGCAGGGTCACCTCGATCTCGTCGGCGTCGGCCACCACGTGATTATTAGTCACGATATAGCCGTTCGAATGAAGGATGACTCCGGAACCCGTGCCTTGCCGGACTTCCGGGCCGCGTTCGCCCTGATCCGGACCTTGAAAGTGAAAGTTCCGGAAGAGGTCGCCGCCGAAGAAGTCGCGGAAGGGGTCGGGTAGGTTCTGCTGGTCGTAGCGACCGGCCACTTCGAGGGTTTGGGTCGATCGGATGTGGACGACGGCGTCCATCACCTTCTCGGCAGTTTGGGTGAATTCAGGGAAAGCGTTGGCCCCGGCATCGGTCGAGTAGGTCGTCGGACGGGCGGGGGCTGAGGTAGGTTCGAGACGGTACGTTTGGCCGTCGGGAACGTAAAACTGGATGAACATTCCGATCGCGGTCAGGCTGATGAGCAGCGCCACCGCAGCGGAGATCAAAACGGTCTTTTTCATGGCGTTTTGATTTTATTTGGACAATAAATGGTAGCGGGTTTCGGCCTTTTCCGGACGGAAAACAGCCGAATGCAGGAGTTACTCACCGACACCGGTGTGCCGGAAGTGCTCCTTTAGTGGAAGAGAAGATCAGTGGAGATCGTAGAACAGAAAAGCGTGGAAGAGCAGGAAAAGCGGGCGGTTGAAGGCCGGAATAGCGGATCCGTCCCGAAAACCGTCCAACAGGGAGGGCCGTACCAGATCGAAGCGATCTTCGGCCGAAAATCCGCCTACCAAAGGCAGGTAGTGCCGGTTGGATTCCAGCGATTTCCAATCTTCACCCAATTGGCTATCCAGAGCGCTTCCGTCTTCCAGCAAGCCGAAAGAGGTGTTGCGATCCTGCCAGGGCAATTCGGCCACCGCCGCGCTGATCGCGGAGCCCAGGCAAAGCACGAAGATCAATGTGAGAAAACGCTGGATCATTCTTACATCCCTATAACGCGCCCAAGTTTGAAAAATTATCGGGAAAATAGCAAGTAGATAGTGCAATAATTAACAGCCCATTAACCTACGTTAATGAGCGAGCCCGATATGAAGATATCACACCGGGCTCGTTTACAGATAATTACAACGAAAAAGCAGTCTGATCGGTCAGGAATCCTTCCCCATGCCGAGGGCGGCTCCGACCACTCCACCGACCAGGGCCATCATGACGATCGTGACGACGATGTCGACGATCGTGCCGGTCATATTCATCAGATTAGTGGTGGCATACATGATGAAGTCGTACGAAACCCCGAGCAGCAGGCCGATCATCGCCCCGGCCATAGCGCCGGTGGTGAAGGTCTTGATCCCGGCCCAGCGCCCATAAATATAGGTGAGGAGGGCGGCCATGCCCAGGTTGCCGAGGATGAGGGCCCACCAGACCATATCCGTCTCGCCTCTGTTCACTCCGGTGGCAGATCCCGCATTGGCCTCGAAGAATTTCATCAAGAGCATGCCGTAGATGATCCAACCCAGCAGGAAGGCGGCAACTCCGCCGGCCAGGGTTCCGACGATAAATTTCTTGGCATCCATTTTGTTTCGTTTTTTTGTTAAAAGGGTGAATGAATCTTCTAAATTAGGAAGAAATTCGAATATTTGTTCCAAATTATTCTTGATTTTAGACCATTCATTCTGAAAAAACAAAGGGCGCTTCGGGACAAGATCCCGAAGCGCCCTTGGCTTATGATGGTGGTTCGTCTCACCCTTTCCGGCGATCGCTCTGTCCCTTGTCGCCTCTTTTGCCGCCGCGTTTTCGACCGCTCCGTCCACCGCCGCGCCGCCCGCGACGATCGCCGTCGCCCGACGATGCTCTGGGCGTGGCATTGGCCAATTCGGCCGGTAGTGGTAGTCGGCGGATCTTCATTTCGATCAGGTCTTCGATGCGGCGGAAGCGCCCGCGATCCTTGCCGTTGATGAAGGTGATGGCAATGCCCGAGGCATCGGCGCGGGCGGTCCGCCCGATGCGGTGTACGTAGTCTTCGGCGTCGCCCGGCACGTCGAAGTTGAGCACCAGGTCGATCCCCTTGATGTCGATCCCGCGCGACAGCACGTCGGTGGCCACGATGATAGGGGTGGCGCCGCTCTTAAACTCGAGCAGGCGGCCTTCCCGTTCTTCCTGCGGCAGGTCGGAGCTGATGGCGCCGACCTTCAACCCCTTTTGCTGCAGGCCCTTCGCCAGCTCGCGCACTTTTTTCTTCGTGCCGGCGAAAATCAGGATACGCGAAAGGTTCTTTTTCCCCGACAGCAGTTCGACGGCCAGGGGGATCTTGCCTTCGTCGCTGACCTCGTAGGCAGCCTGCATGATATTTTCGGCCGGCTTGGAGATGGCGATGCTGATCTCGTGGGGGTCCTTTTGCAACTGCCGGGCGAAGCGGCGGATCTCCGGCGGCATGGTCGCCGAGAAGAGATAGGTTTGCCGCTTGGTCGGCAGGCGGTTGACGATGTTCATGATGTCGGGCGCAAAGCCCATATCGAGCATGCGGTCGGCTTCGTCGAGCACCAGGTGGCGCAGGTTATCGAAATTGACGTAGCCGAGGTTGATGTGCATGATCAGTCGGCCCGGCGTGGCCACGATGATCGGGGCGCCCTGCTTGAGCGCCTTTTTCTCCTGCTCCATCGAGTGTCCGTCGCGTCCGCCGTAGATGGCGATCGAGCTGATATCGGTAAAGTAGGAGAAGCCCTCGAGCTGCTGGTCGACCTGTACGGCCAGCTCGCGCGTCGGTTCCATGATGATGGTGGTAATGCCTTCCGCCTGGTTGCGGATGATGTCGTTGAGAATGGGGAGCAAAAAGGCGGCCGTTTTGCCGGTGCCGGTCTGCGCACAGGCCAGCACGTCCTGACCCTTCAACGACAACGGGATCGTTTTCTCCTGAACGGGCGTGGCTTCCTCGAAGCCCATCGCGTCCAGCCCTTCCATCAACTCTGCCTCAAATCCAAATTCGGTAAATTTCAAGGTGTTGCGTTTTACTTTGTTTTTGCAAAAATCCGAAAAAAAATGCGGTTTATTGCTTTTATGAGGGGCGAAAGCGGAGAAAGAGGTTAAAGGGGCGAAGAGGGAGCAAGGGGGCAGCTTTGCTGGGGCAGTTGGCAGTTGGCAGATACAGTTGGCGG
>JAGQXA010000282.1 GCA_020436865.1 Saprospiraceae bacterium
CCGCCCTGATGCCCGACGCCTACGCGCACGACCTCAGCCCAAGCAGCCGCTATTTTGTAGAAGACCTGCTCGTACACCCGATCGAGATGAACGACGGCGGCCTGGTCGACCTCCACCAACTCGACCGCACTGTCGACCTTGACCGGCTGGAGAAATACACGCAGAAAAAGATCCTGTTAGCGGGATAGTACTTTAGTGTCCGATTGCCAATCGGACCAACAACCTAATCAACCAATAACCCAATCAACCAATAACCCAATCCCCCAACATGCTCCTCATCCGCAACGCCCTCGTCTATTCCGGCCGCCTCGAGCCGCCCCGCAAGACCGACCTCGCCGTCGAGAACGATCGCATCGCCGCCATCGGCGCCGATCTGCCCGCCGAACGGATCGAACGGGTGATCGACGCCGAAGGGCTCCTGCTGGCCCCGGGATTCATCGACCCGCACGCCTCCACGGGCTTCGGCTTCTTCTTTCCGCAGGCGGCCGACCACAAGCTCTATCAGGGCATCACGACCGAGATCTTCGGCAATTGCGGCACTTCCACGGCCCCGGTCGGCGAAGGCCTGGTCGCTACGATGGAACGGCTGGCGGAGGAGATCGGCTTTCCCTTCGAATGGAGTAGCCTCGGCGAATATTTTTCCGCAATCGAAAAGCGCCTGCAGTTCAACATCGGCTCCCTGGTCGGACACAGCACCTTGCGCCAGGGCTATGTCGCCGATTGGAATAATCCCCGCCCGGACGAACAGAAGGCCATGGAGGCCGCTTTGGCGAAAAGCATGGAAGAAGGGGCCCTGGGCTTGTCGACCGGACTGATCTACGCGCCCGGCTGTTTCGCGCCGACCGGCGAGATCGTGGGCCTGGCCCGCGTGGCAAAGCGCTACGGTGGCGTATATGCCTCCCACATCCGCGACGAGCGCGACCGCGTCGAAGAAGCCGTCGAGGAAGCCCTCACGATCGGAAGGCAAGCAGATATCCCCGTGCTCGTGAGCCACCTGAAAGCCGCCGAACGCAAGAACTGGGGGAAGATCCCGCGCCTGCTGGAGCGCATCGAACGCTACAACGACTCGGGCGAAGGCCGGGCCGCGATCGACGTGTATCCCTACACCGCTGTGTCGACCAAACTGCGGGCCTTCATTCCGAAACATTTTCTGGAAAATGGGGTGGAGGCCCTCCCGCAAAGGCTGAAAGCCCCCGACGCCATCCGCCAGATCGAAGACTGGATCGAGCACAAGGGCTATGATCTCAGCCAAATGCTCGTCATCTCCCACGAATTCGAGCGCTACTACGGCAAAGATATCCGCCAGATCGCCGCCGAGCAGGCCTGCTCCCTGGCCGAAGCCATGGCCGCCATCCTGATCGACAGCACCGAAACCTGGATCGTGTATCACTGCATTCAGGAAGCCGACATGGACGCCGCCATCCGCTGGCCCCGGGCGATGATCTGCACCGATTCCTGGAGCCATCCGATCAATGCGCCCAACGCCATCGGGCAACCGCATCCGCGCTCGTACGGGGCCTTTACCACCTTCCTCGAACGCTACGTACTCGAAAAAAAATGGCTGAGCTGGGAAGAAGCTTTTCACAAGATCGCGTATTTACCGGCCCGGTTCTTTAACTTGGAGGGGCGGGGCGTGATCGAACCGGGCGCCTTTGCCGACCTGGTCGCCCTCGACCCCGCCGCCGTCAAAGCCAACGCCACCTACCTCGATCCCAAACGCCTTTCGGGCGGGCTCGTTCACCTATGGGTCAACGGCCGTCAGATGATCGAAAACGGCCGGCTGCTGAGCGGCGAACCCGGACGAGTACTAACGCATACTTATGAACGCCAATCCTGAACTGGCCCTGCTCCGCTGCACGCCGGCCGACTACGGCGCCGTCGCCGAGATCTATAACGAGTACATCCGCGGCGGTCGCAGCACTATGGAGGAAACCGAAAAAACCGCCGTCGACATCGCCGGGTGGGTCGATCACTTCCACGAGCGCGAAGAGCTCTGGGTCTTGAGGAAAAACGGGGAAATTTGCGGATGGGGGATCATCAAGCGCTACAGCGATCGCGAAGGCTATCGCTTCACCTGCGAAACGGCCGTCTACCTCCGCAGCCAGGATCGCAGTAAGGGCTATGGCACCTACCTCAAAAAACACCTCATCGAACGCTGCCGTGCCCTCCGGTACCATCATCTGGTCGCCAAGATCTTTGCCGCCAATACCCACAGCATCGAATACAACCGAAAGCTGGGCTACGAGATCGTCGGCGCCCAAAAGGAGATCGGCTGGAAGAACGGGCAGTGGGTGGATGTGGTGATCATGCAACTACTTCTGGTAGAAAGATGAAAGTAAAAAGATAAAAGAGTCTTTCATCCATCTTTCTACTTTCATCTTTCTACTTTCATCTTTCTACTTTCTACTACCCCTATGTCACACGGACGATTCAAAAACCCGGTCGAAGCCACGCTGACCGGCATCAAGGACCTCTTTCGCCGGCAACCGCTGGCCGATCATCTGAGCGAGCGCGACCGGCTCGATGGAAAGACCTGCCTGGTAACCGGCGCCAGTTCCGG
>JAGQXA010001007.1 GCA_020436865.1 Saprospiraceae bacterium
AGAAAAAATAATTACACCCGTTCTATTAGCTGGTTTCGCCGGGCCCCTGAGCGTCGATTCGCCCAGGGGCCCGGCCTTTTTTGAGCGCTTCAAAGTGCAGGGATGTCCTCCCGGAAGGAACTAATAGACACCCTTTAACGTTAAATTAATGTAACTCTAATGTTAACTCAATGTAAACTTGTTATCTTTGCCTTAGAAAACGCCGAGCCCCAATCAACCAACAACCAACAACCCAATTCACTAATTCACCAATAAACTATTAAACCACTCATCGCCATGGCAGAAGTAAGATATCGCGAGCAACAGAAATTCAGAAGAGTGGAAGTCCTGGCCCTGCTGGGGCTTTTCATTGGACTGGCCGTCGTGCGGTTGATCCAGAAGCTGTCGGATCCCACCGGCGAGTTATTGACTACCGTGCTGATCTATGGAGGCATATTGATCTTGCTGGTAGCCGCTTTTCTCTATTTGGTGAAAATGCGGCTATCGCTGAACATCAACGAAAAGAGCATTACCTACCGCTACGGGCCGTTCCAGCGGCGCAAGTACAAGATCCGCTGGAAGCAGGTCGAGAACTGCAAACTGGTGCAGACGCCGGCCGCCGCAGAGGCCAGTGGCTGGGGCGTACATTTCAGCAGCCAGGAGCGGGTCTATAGCCTGAGTGGGCGCACCGGGCTCGAACTGGAACTCAAGAACGGCGATCGGGTCTTTCTGGGCTCTCAGCGGCCATCCGAGTTGCGCCGCGTTTTGCATTACATCCAGTTGTTGCGGCAAGGAAAACAGTTGCCTTCCGGCCAAAAGAACACACCTTCGGATCCATCCTGAGCCTTCAGGAAGCCCTCCTCCTGTCGCGCCGCGGCAGCACGTACTGCAGGTAGGGGAGAGCTAGGATCGTGATCGCCGCCGTGACATAAAAGGCGGCGCCGAAGTGATCGGCCTGGTTCGCATAGATCCAGGCCGATCCTATTGCGCCTAGTCCGATGCCCACTTCCAGAGCGATGTAGACGGTAGCGACCGCCCGCCCCCGCCGGTCGGGTGCGGCCCGGTCGATCGTCCAGGCAAAGACGGATGGGCCGGCGATCCCCACGGCAAAGCCAAGGCAGCCGGAAGATACCATCAGGTGGAAGGGCGTGTGCGACCATCCCATATAGACCAGCGATAAGGCGGTCATGATCATGCCGACCTTCAACACCGGGATGCGGCCGAAGCGGTCGGACGCCCGCCCGGCGAAGAGGCGCGACCCCAGCGAGCAAAAGGTCAGACTGGTCAGGAACAAACCCTTGTTCGCCATGCCCAGATGCTCGCTGTAGTCGGGCACGATCGTCAGGATCACCCCATAACTCATGTAGACCAGAAGCGTAACGATGGCCGGAGCAATCGCCGAGGCATCGATGATCTCGTTTTTCTTGACCAACAGCAGGGCCGGCCGGAACCGCTCTTTTTCCTTCAACGTCTCTTTCAACCCCATCAGCATCAGAATGGACAGCAGCGCGAGGCCCGACGACACGTAGAACATCACTTCCAACGAATAGGCCTGGGCC
>JAGQXA010000283.1 GCA_020436865.1 Saprospiraceae bacterium
GGATGTGGGATATGGGATATGGGATATGGGATGTGGGATTTTCTCACTTCTCACTTCTCATATCCCACATCTCTAAAGAGGCTTTTGAATTTTCTTCAGGTAATCCTCGCTGAAATTGATCCGCAGTTCGATCCACATGGGCAGGTGATCCGACATTTGGAAGGTTCGCCAGTCCTCCAGGTAGTAGATCTGCAGGGCTTCCTGATCCATTTTCAGGGCGTCGAGCTTGTCGATGGCTTCCTGGTGTTCGGCCTTCGATTTTTCGCTGCGGGCCCGTTCGAGTTTTTCGCGGTAGGGCCTTTGGCGGCGGGTGAGCGTTTCGATCAGGTCTTTGCGGTAGTCCGGGAATTGGTTGCTCCGGAAAACGATGTCGTAGTAATTGAATACGCCTGCGCTGTTGTCGTGTTCGGCGAAGCGCATTTCGCCCTTTTTCTCTTTGTAGGCTATCTGGTCGTAGTACTTGGTCTGGAACATGTTGGTGGGCGTGGGCTTCTCCTGGATCTTGGCTGGCACCTGAAAGCCGTTTTCCTTTAGGGCTTTCATCGTTTGGTGTTCCGGACTGACGATATTGAAGTCGCCCAGCAGGATCATGTTCTCGTTGTATTTCTCATTGCGTTCGGCCAGGAACTTGGCGATCTGTTCGATCTCGCGAATGCGGCGATCGAGCCCGTCGCCGGAATCGGCGCCATAGTAGATGTGCACGGTGCACAGGCTGAAACGGAACCAACCCGACTGAAAGGCAACGGTGAAGGGGGTCCGGGCGAACTGCTGCTCGCCGGCCAGGAGGTCTTCTCCGGGCAGGACGATCTCGCCGGCGATCTTGCGGAAGGTCACCCGTTTCTGGTCGTACAGAAAAGCCATGCGCTCGCGGTTCCCCGACTTCCCTTCGGTGACGTCGGTGGCGATAAAATCCCAGTCTTCGCCCAGAATGTACATGAGTTGCCCGAGCGGCCCGAGGTCTTGCGACACCTCCTGCAAAGCCACCAGGTCGTAGTGGGAGATGATCTCCGCCAGGTAGAAAAGCGATTCGGTGAGCCGCGGACCGTGGCCGAACTTGTTCGAGTCGAAATCGCGGATGTTCCAGGTGGAGATCAACAGGTTCTCATTGAACTCTTTGGCGGGCACCTGCTTGTCGAGGGCTTCCTTGAGGTCGAGCAGGTTCTGGACCACGCGTGCCCTTTCATCGGTATCGGGAAAATTCAGTTTTAAGGTGTAATAGCGCATGTTGAAAGCTTGGTTTAGATAGGGACAATGTAGCGAATCGGCGGCACATTTTCAGTCAGGGCCGCTCATTTTCGATCTCGAGGCGAAGCAGTTCCAGATTGGCCCGGTGATAGGAGGCCTGGTTGCGGCGGAAGGCGTACCGTTGCCATAGCGCCTCCTCGGGAAAGGGCTTTCCCTCCTGTACGGTTGCCCGCGCCTCCCGGAGATAAGCCCGCGAATCGGCCAACCGGCGCAACATTTCCGAAGGGCGGGCGGCCGGATCGCCATGCCCGGGTACCAACAGGCGCACGCGTCCGGAGCGGATCAGTGCTTCGGCTTTGTCGAGCGTTTGTTCATACGCCCGAAAACTATGATAGACAAAGGGGAATTCGACATTGCTCAGGTAGTCGCCCGCCAATAAAATGCCCGCCGGTTCGATCAGAGTGAACAGGCCGTCGGGGTTGTGGCCGGGCGCCAGGAAGAAGGTCAGCTTCGCATCGCCTGCCTGCAACACCTGGCCGTCCTGGCCGATCGCCTCCGCAATAGAGGGATAGGACAGGGGGCAATCGCGCCGAAGGTAATAGTCGTCGTCGAACTTACGGATCTGTTCCAGCGTGTTCTCCGCCTCCGGGTTGCGGACGAAGGCCTCGGAGGCGATTGTCCGGGCTTCGGGAAAGGCGCCGTAGCCCAGAATGTGATCGTAGTCGGAATGGGTGAAGAGCAGGTAGAATGGCCGGCCGCGACCTAACCGGTCGACTTCGGCGCGGATCGCCGCTACTTCCGAGGGCAACCATGTGGGGTCGGCCAGCAGCAACAGGCCGGAAGTGTGCACCAGGGTGCTGGTAGTGCGGTATAGCGCACTTTCGAACACGGTCACAACGTCAGAGCGGAAAGCGATCATAGTCGGGCGGTGGCTTCGTCTCTAAGGTACGACAAATGCGTTCCTTTCGCCAGTTTTCGCAGACAAAACTGTTCACCGCAACCGGCCATCGACCGCCTTATTCTGGCGGAGGAGCCAGCACCCACACGGGCGCCTGCTCGTAGCGGGGGTGGTCGGTGAGCCGTTTGACCTCACTGCCGTCGGCCCGCATGGTATAAATGTCGAAATTGGCGTCGCTGAGGTCCGTTCCGTCGTAGGCGATCCATTGCCCGTCGGGCGTCCAGGCATGCCAGCCTTCATTGAACCCGTCGGGCGAGATCTGCTGCAGGCCAGAGCCGTCGGGCTGGATCCGGAAGATGCTGTAATTGGCATTCTGCTTGGAAATGTAGCTGATCCACTGCCCTCCGGCAAGCCAGGTCGGCGGACCGGCGTGGTAGAAATGCTTTCCACCGGTGGTGTCGCCGGGTGGATAGTGGGTGAGCTGCCGTTGCTGCTCGCCGTACTCGTCCATGATCCACAGTTCGTCGACGCCCGATCGGGCCGAACGATAGACGATCCACCGGCCATCCGGAGAAAAGGCCGGATCGTTGATCTTGTACTCATTGGTGCCGAACACCTGCCTGATCTCTTGTCCGTTCCGGTCGATGAGCACGAAGGTCTTGACGGTATCTTTTTTGGTCGTCACCAGGAATTCCTCTCCGTTCTTCCTGCTGGCGATCCAGGAATCGTACAGGCGATGGGGATAGATCTTGCGCTGCTGCCCACCGGCGGCGTCCATTTCCCACAGAAAGAGGTGGCGGTGGGCGGTGTCGCGGTCCGACAGCAGGTAAAGTCGGTCGCCCATCGCGTGGTAAACCCAGTCGACGCCCTTCCACTGACTGATGTTCCGTTGTCCGCTGCCGTCGGGCTGCATCACATAGATCTCATAGTTGTCGGCCTCTTCGTCTTCGAGTACGTTGTAGGCGATGAGGAGGTTTTGTCCCGGACCAGGTGTAGGGGTGGGGGAGGTGCAGGATCCGAAGCAGGTCAGTACCGATAAGGCCGGCAGTAGATAGTTGAGGTGCATAGTAATGTTTTTTGGTGTCGATCTCAGCGCCAAATTCCCAGAATGAATCCCTTCAATGCAAAGGCCACGACCAGATAGCCGCTATTGATCAGGAGGTAGCGGGCTGAACGCCGCTCGAAGAGTCCGATGATGCAGAAGCCCATTGCCGCCCAACCCAGGCCGGCCAGCACTCCGGCCGCGAGGCCCCACCAGGCATCGGTTTGCGCGTCGCCGAGAAAAAACGCGAGGTTATAGGAAATGATCAATGAAAAGAGGAACGTCAGCCCGAAGATCAACACATTGTTGCCCTTCTTCAGCTCGGCTTCGGTGAATTGGTTAGCCTGCATCCAGCCCTTGTAGAACAAAAGGGGCGAATACCACAGGGCGCCCACCAGAAAATCGGAAAGTGCGGCCACCACGACCGCCAGATGATTGATGTAGAGGTCTTCCATGTTTTTTTAAGCAAAGTAAAAGGACTCGTCCGGGAATGTATTGGAAAAAATTTACCCGATCACCCACCCCTGACCGGCACATAATGCGCCAGTTCCTCTTTTTCCTGCAGGTATTCCGTGGGCCGGAAGCCGGAGAAGCGGCGGAACTCATTGATAAAATGCGCCTGATCATAGTAGCCGCAATCGTGGGCGATGCGCGTCCACTGGCAGGCAAAGGAGGATTGAAGCTCTTCCAGCACTAGCTGGAAGCGGAGCAGTCGTTGGTAGTACTTTGGGGAAAGCCCGACATAGGTTTGGAACAACTGGATCAGGTGTTTCTGGCTACAGCCGGTTTTTCGCGCCAACTCTTCGATGGCCTGTTGCGTCGGATCTGCCAACAGACGCTGCACGGCAAACCCCACAACGGGGGGCGCTTCCCGGCCGTTGCGGAGGCGATCCCATAGCCAGTGTCCGGCTATCGCCAGCTTTTGTGGCGGATCGACGGCGGCCAGCAATTGTTCGCGCAGATCGACGATCGCAGCCCCGAACAGCAGCTCGGCCTCGACCACCTGGTCGGTCAGCTCGGCCAATGGGAGTTGCAGGAGATTCCAGGCGGCGCCCGGCCGGAGGCGGACGACGAGCATCGAGGAATTCTGTCCGGCATCGATACTGATGAAGTGCCGGCGCATGCCCGAGACCCAGGCTTTCCGGCAAGCCTGTTTTTGCTCGAGCGTTTGGTTGTCGTAGATGTGTTTGGGCTCTTCGGTCAGATCGATCACCAGGTCTACGCTGCCGTCGGGCAGAAAGCGCTCGATCGCATGCGCCGGCGAGTAGCCTTCGTGGTAGGTGATCGAGTCGACCACCTGTCCGAGCGGCGGAGGCGGTATTTTAATTTCCAGGATCATTGCAACTGCGGAAGTTCGAGAAAAACTTCCGCAGTTGCGGGCAGCTAACGGATCTTTTTTCCAGGCAGCGCGGCCCCGCCCTGAAACAGGGTCAGACTCGTCGTTTGCCCGTTCTCCACCGTGAATTCGATCTCGGCGTCGACCACCGTCAGGAAAAAGCGGGTCGGCGAAGAGGCGAACAGATC
The DNA here is from genome assembly GCA_020436865.1 of Saprospiraceae bacterium. Taxonomy (GTDB): domain Bacteria; phylum Bacteroidota; class Bacteroidia; order Chitinophagales; family Saprospiraceae; genus JAGQXA01. Next base: position 4,650 of record JAGQXA010000283.1, read on the forward strand.
GAAGGCCGGCTGGTTCGTGGCCTGGGCGCGCAATTGATCGCCTTCCAGGAAAATGCGGATCGTAAATCCGGGCTGCAGTTCGTACTCGCCCAGATAGCGCTCGAGGGTCGCCCGGTCGAGTTGGATGTGCTGGCGTTCCTGTACTTCCGTCGACGTGCGGCGCGAGTCGGTGGCCTTGCCGTCGCGGGTCGTAGAAACGGCTCCGGTCACTACGCCCTCGGGATCCCGCTGGAAGAGCAGGTCGGTGAAGCTGTTCTCGAAATAGAAGGCATCCGGACCGGTAGGGGTGAGCAGGGTCTTCATGCCGCCGCTGCGCACGGAGTAAAGTTGTCCGTCTTCCAGCGTGATCTTGCGTTCATCGCCGGGAGCGATCTCGTATACGCCGATGTAGTCGGAAAGACTGGCCGGATCGGGCTCGTACCCATCGCCCCCGTAGGGCTTACCCAATGCCAGCGCGGCCAGTTGCAAACTGACCGCATTAGGGGGATGACAGGTGCAGTTCGACAGCACGATCACATAGATGTCTTCTCCCGGCAGATAAATGCCGTTGGTCAGGAAGCCGAAGATGCCTCCGCCGTGCTCGATGCTCTTGCTGCCCTGTACCTTGCTGACGGCCCAGCCGTATCCGTAGCCGGTTTCCTCGCCCGAGTTAAGCGCGAACGAGCTGTGGGCTTTTTTCAGACGCTCGCGGCCGACGAGCTGCCCGTTCTGCAGGGCCCTGTTCCAGCGGTACAGATCGTCGACGGTCGACATCAGCGAGCCCGCGGCGTAGGGAATGGTCATGCTCAGATAAGGGGCATTCACGATCCCTTCCTGCCCCGGCGCGTAACCCGGGATGCGGTTCGGAATGATCGCCTCCGTACGGTCGTAGAAGGAATGGCTCATTTCCAGCGGCTGGAAAATGCGCTGTTCGATGAAGTCGGCATAGGGCATCCCACTGACCTTCTCGATGATGGCCCCCAACAGAATGTAGCCCGAATTGCTATAATTCCACTGTTCTCCTGGCTTGAAATCCAGTGGTTTATCTTTAAATAGATCGATCAACTCTTGAACCGTGTGATCGGTGCGGGCGAGGTCGAGGAAATCGGCATCGTCGGTATGGTTGTGAATGCCGGAAGTGTGGGTCAACAGGTGCTCGATGGTGATCGATTCGCCTTGTGTCGGGTAGTCGGGGAGGTACTTGGTGAGGTCGTCGGCGACCGACAATTTACCTTCCGCTTCCAGCATCAGGATGGCGACGGCCGTGAATTGTTTGGTGATGGAGCCGAGGCGAAAGACGTGTTCGGGCTGCATGGGCGTCTGCAGTTCGACATTGGCCAGCCCGTAGGCTTTGCGGTAGATGATCTCATTCTTGTGGGCGACGAGCACCGTGGCGCCGGGGCCGTCGGAGGGAAATTCCTCGCTCATCAGCGCGTCCATCCGCTGCTGGAGGGATCCGGTAGACTGGGCCGAAGTCCGGGGGGTGTGCAAGCCCATTGCGAGGAGGGTCAAAAGAGCGATTGCGCTACGCATAGAAAAGGTATTTTTTTTGGGTGATCAGACGAGCTCCCAAAGAAATCCGTTACAGCCGGCAATGAAAATATTTTTCGGAGTAGGCGGCGGTTCCGTCGACGAAAGATGGTCTATATCCCGGTTTGTTCGCGGATATCGGCCAATTCCGACTGCAGGCTTTCGATCGCTTCCGTACGGCCGAGCGCCTCGGCGGCCCGGAGTTTTCCCTGCAAGGCCGCTACCCGCCGCGGACCGCGGGCCAAAGCGGTGTCGAATTGCGCCAGCGCCTCTTCATAGCGCTCATTGGCCAGCAACCACTGACCGTAGAGTTCGAAGGATGGTTGCACGACCGGCGGCGGGCCGTACGAATAGCTGATCGAAGCCTCCAATTCGGTCGCTTCGCGTAGCCGCTGCTCGGCGGCAGCAGGATCGCCGGTAAACCAGGCATGCAGGCCCCGCAACTCGAGCTCCATCACCTGGGCCTGGTCGATGTCGAGCCGGTTGGGCACATTGGAGGTCCAGCCGCTGCTGTTGCACATCGGCACGCCGCTTTCGCCGACTACGCGTTCGGCTTCATGCCGGGCTTCTTCCATCTGCTCGATGATCTGTTGAAGGGAATCGGGCTCTCCGTTCTCGAAAGCCCACTTACCGGCGACATACTGGCCGATCGCCCGGACGCTGATGTTCAGGTCGTCTTCGTCGATGGGTATGCGCACAAATTCGCCGGTCCAATCGCCGGTTTCCACCAGGAAATTGCCCTGCATCGAACGCAGGTAGGCGCGCGCCGATTTTGACGGCAGTTCGTCGGTGTACTGGATCATCTCCCGCAGGATCACCGCGGCCTCGTCGAATTGTCCTTTTTGCAGGTGGCCGTAGAGCAGCCAATGCAGGGCATGATAGCTGCGGGCGTCGTTGTCGAGTTTCATTCGTTCCATGCGGCTGACGCTGGCCTGATACGAGGCGATGTTGGAATTGACCACTTCGTTCCACATGCCGAGGGCGACGTAGATGTGCGAAGGCATGTGCAGGGCATGGGCGGCATCCGGAGCGACTTTCGAATAGCTGTTGGCGGCCTCCAGGGCCTGCGCGGCATGGCCGGGATCGTCGTACGAGTGGATGAGGTAGTGCAGGGCGCCCGGATGCCGGGGATTGCTGGCGAGGATGCCCTGGGCGATCTGTGCGCCTTTCCCATACACCTGCTCGTCGCGCCCGACCGGCACGGATCCGAGGAGGGACAGCGCATAGAAGGCGGCTACTTCGTTGTTGCCCGGATACTTTTCATACAAGCGCCCGAGCAGATCGGCGTACGCCTGATCGCGTTCGGGTTTCGTTCCTTCGCCGAACAGCACCTCGGCCGCCTGCAGCAGGTCGCGCTCGAGTTCGGTGCCGGCCTTTGCCTGCCGGGCTTCGGGCGTATCGCCGAGCTGGGCGAGGATCTCCTTCGCCTTCTCCTGATCCTGGTACCGCCACAGCGGATGGTGGCTGCACATCGCTTCGCCCCAATAGGCCATGGCGAAATCGGGGTCGATCTGCCGGGCTTCGCGGAAAGCTTCGGCCGCATCGTCGTACTCGAAGCTGTGCAAGAGCAGCAGTCCGCGCTGAAAGGCCGGCTGGGCGGCTTCGGCTCCGGTCGGATGGAATTCGATCTTCCCCAGATGGGGGGTAGGGGCCTGCTGCTTGCAGCCAACGAACATGGCCGCTCCAAGCAGAAAGGAAAGGAGGCGAAAGGTGTTCATCATCGGAGAGGTTTTGGTTATGGCCGTCGACCGGGCTGCCTTGGCGCGGCCCGGTCGACGGAACGGATCACTGGATGTCGCTTTGTTGCACCAGAAAGATGCACAAGCGGGTCAGGTCGCTTTCTTCCCCGCGTACTTCGTAGATCCAATTCGATTCGTCGAGCGGATCTTTGAGCAGGGTGCGGCTGCCGCTGACCTGGATCTGGAGGTCGTCGACTTCCCACAGGCAGCTGTAATTCTCGAAGTCCTTCCCGTCGTTGGAGCCCGTCGACAGATCGCTCGATTCTCCCGGACCGACGGTGAGGGTTTGGGTGAAGTCGAGGTAGTTGTTGATCAAGGTGATCTCCAGGGTGGCATCGGATTGGTTCTTGAACCGTTTGATCAGTTCCTGGCCTTCGTCTTTGCAGGAGGCCATCAGCAGAGTACCCAGGGCTAGTAGGCCCCAGAAGCGTATGTTCATAATCGGTGGTGTTTTAGCCAGAACGTTCGGTAGCCCGTCACTGTTGCCTAATTGCCGCTCAAAACGACAGCCTGGTAGGGCTGAAGGACGGCCTGGCCATCGGCGATCTGAAGGTCGGCGTAGTTATCGATCAGTTTTTTACCCGCCGAAAAACCGGCCGGCAGAGCGAACGAGGCCTGGGTGTCGGAGAAATTGAGCAACACGAGCACCTGCCGGTCGGCCAGGGTTCGGGTGTAGGCGTACACCTGTGGATCTTCGGGCGCCAGCAGCTCATAGGCGCCGTAGATCAGCACCGGGTTCTCCTTGCGCATCTTTGTCAGCTGCCGGAAGTAGTTGAGGATAGAAGCCGGGTCGTTCTCCTGGTCGGCGGCATTGATGGCGGTAAAATTGTCGTTGACCTGCAACCAGGGCGTGCCGGTGGTAAAGCCGCCATTTGGCGAATCGTTCCACTGGAAGGGCGTGCGGCCGTTGTCGCGGGCCGACAGTTTCCAGCCCTCCAGATAGTCGTCGGGGTTCTTGCCCATGCTCTTGAGCAGTCCGTACCAGTTGATCGTTTCGATGTCGCGATACTGCTCGATCCGGTCGAAGCGGATGTTGGTCATGCCGATCTCGTCGCCATAGTAGATGAAGGGAGTCGAACGCATGGTCAGCA
>JAGQXA010000284.1 GCA_020436865.1 Saprospiraceae bacterium
AAGGATGCCGTGGGAAATGCGAAGGTGTTCGAAAAAGAGTTTTCGCGCTAGGCTCTTCCTCGGGCAAACCCTCCGTGATACTTTCGTGATACTTTTAAGATGCCTCCGCCATACTCTGCGCCTATCTTTGTGCCGGTAAACCAGATCCAACTACCGGCATGAAACCTCTCCTCCTCCTCCTGCCGCTCCCAGCTCTGCTGGCGATCGGCTGTATTCAAGACGACTACGTGCTCGACGCCGTGCCCGAATCGGTGCGCATCACCAACCCGATCGACAGCCTGGCCCTGGGCGGCAGCTATGCCTTCGAAGCTACCTATTTCAACAACATCGGCCAGGCGGAATCACAACCCCTGCTCTGGGAAAGCTCCGACCCCGAAGTGCTCGCGATCGACGCCGACGGCCAGGCTACGGCCGTGTCCGTAGGCGCTGTCACCCTGAGCGTATCCGTCGAACTGCCCGATCAAAGCTCGGTGAGCGATCAACTCGAGCTCGTCGTGGCCGAAGAGGTCGGCGGCGGAGGCGACGATTTCCGCTCGGGCACGATCCAAAGCACCAGCAGCTATACCCTTCAGGGCTCGTTCACCCTGCGGGAAACGGAGTCGGGCCTTCTCCTCGAATTCGCCGACGACTACCTGGCCTCTTCCAACCTGCCGGGGCTTTACGTCTATCTGACCAATAATCCCAATTCCGTAGCCAACGCCTATGAGATCGGGATGGTGCAGGTATTCGACGGCGCCCACGAATATGCCCTGCCGGCCGGGATCGGACTGCTCGATTACGACTACCTGCTCTACTACTGCAAACCCTTCGGAGTAAAAGTGGGCGATGGGGCCATCGATTAACCTTAAATGACCTTCCATGATGCAAGACAAAGTCTTCCTCGCTATCATCGCTCTGCTCCTTGGCAGCCCTACGTTATGGGCCGGCGGTTGGCCGCAGCCCAAGAATGGCGGCTTTTTCAAACTGTCGGAATGGTGGGTAGTATCCGACCAGCACTTCACCGATGTCGGGCGGATCGATCCGAATACGACCACCGGCGTTTTCACGACCAGTTTCTACGGGGAGTACGGTTTCACCGACCGGCTGACCGGCATCGCGTACTTCCCTTTCTTTAGTCGCACCTATTTCAACAACACCCGCTCTGCCACCACCGGCGAACTGCTCGTCGAAGGCGAGGCCATCAACACCGTCGGCGATACCGACCTGGGTATCAGGTACGGGCTGATCGTCGACAAGCCCGTCGTGCTCAGCGCTTCCCTTTTTCTCGGATTACCCCTCGGAGAAGACAGCGGCGGCACGGCCGGCAATCTGCAAACGGGCGACGGCGAGTTCAATCAACTGCTGCGCCTCGATGTGGGAACCTCCTTCCGGATCGGCCGGGCCGATGCCTACGCCACCGCCTATGCGGGCTTCAACCACCGTACCCAGGGCTTTTCAGAAGAACTTCGCTACGGTCTCGAAGGCGGTCTGAATCTCTTTGACGGCAAGTTGCTCACTATTTTGCGCCTGTACGGGATCAAATCCCTGAAAAATGGCGAACTTGGAAATGCGATCACCGGCACCAGCCTGTTCGTCAACAACAGCGAACACCTGACGTTTGCCCCGGAGGTCGCCTACCGCCTCAACGATCGCTGGGGAATATCAGCCGGCTTCGGCACAGCCTTGTACGGTCAGCTCATTTTTGCTTCTACCAGCTTTACGACAGGGGTCTTCTATCAATTTCGGTAAACCATCAATTATCAAATGAAAAACGGCAAAACCATCCTCTCCTGGGGCATCCGGATCGTCGTAGCGGTGATCCTGTTCCAAACGCTCTACTTCAAATTCACCGGGCAACCGGAGAGCATCTACATTTTCGAGAAAACAGGTCTGGGCGACGCCGGCCGCTACGGCTCGGGCATCGCCGAACTGATCGCCGGTATCCTGCTGCTGATCCCCGGCACGGCCTGGTGGGGGGCGCTGTTGGCCCTGGGCGTGATCAGCGGGGCCATCCTCTCCCATCTTACCCTGCTGGGCATCGAGGTACAGGGCGATGGCGGCACGCTCTTCGCGCTGGCCCTGATCGTCTTTGTTGGAAGTCTGGCTACCTTGTTACTCCACCAACCCCCGAAGCCGATTGCGCGGTACTGGCCGATCAAATCCGGGTTCTGACCCAACCCAACAGAAGGGAGGCGCGGTCTAGGGAAAGAAAAAAGTTATCCCGACATCGAAGTAGGTTGGACCTTCCCAACCAATTCTACCTCGGGATAGCTCAAACAACGACGAATCGATCGTGCGTTGATTTCCCAACCCTCTAATGTTTGAGCTAATGAAAACCCACTGGCTTCTTTCCCTGACCGTTGTAACCTTCTTATTCGCTTGCTCCAAATCCGACGAGCTGCCCGACCCCACTCCCGAGCCCTCGAAGGAGGAGGTCGATCTCACTACCCTGAAAGTCGGTCAGCGCTCTTTGTTCGTGCGCTACACCACCACCTGTGAAAATCTCGAGGCCGATTTTGCCTTCACCGGCGATACGCTGATCTGGGAAGTGGTCAGCACCATTGAGGGCGACCTGCAACTGAAAGAGTCGTTTACCGAGCGCTCGCCCCTGTACCTGAACGGGGCTCAGGAGCCGGTCATCTATCCGGTGACGGGCGATGGCAAAAAGGTGCTTCTGCCTCAACGTGAACTCTCCAACCTGTTCTTCTTCTACGCCAACGACACCATCTTCCTGCAACCGGCCGCGAGTGTGCCGCTCCAACAAGACGCCTGCCGCTTGATGCTGCAATCCGAACCGTTCATCGATGGTGTGATGTTCATGCACAGCGACCGGCTTCAGCGAATGCGCGAAGTCCTGGATGACGGCCACACGATCGGCAACATCAAGCGTATCGCGTCGCAGTTCAGCTTTCTGGCGCCGGAAGATTTTTTGACGGGAAACATTCGCGTCAGCAGCGAACTTGAGCCGCTCGGCTGTCTGGGGGATCTCGGCTGGTACACGATCCGCTTCAGCCTCTGGGCG
>JAGQXA010000285.1 GCA_020436865.1 Saprospiraceae bacterium
ACTCACACTCACACTCCCTTCCCCGGCCCATTCGTCTAGTGGTTAGGACGCGAGATTTTCATTCTCGAAACAGGGGTTCGATTCCCCTATGGGCTGCAAATGAGTCTTGAGTATTGAGAGTGAGTATGGAGTCTGGAGTGGGAGTTTGAGATCACGAAAAAAACCTCGCAGGGAAGAGTCCCCGCGAGGTTTTTTTTTGGCCTAAATCGCCGTATCTTGGCAGAACACTGGGAACCCCTGCACATTACCGAACCGATTAAGTGAATAAATCCCATGTTTGACATGCTTACTCTTTACCGCTCCTCGTTCCTGGCCTTGATGTTGATCCTTTCCTTTGCCGCGACCGCCCAGATCAGTGCCGGCGGAAACCCCATCTTCTTTTCGGAAGCATTTCAGGAATGGAGCGGGCCCGTAGACCTGCAGCCGTATGAACTGCCGGCTCCCGACCTGGCCGCCGCCCGGCGGGAAGACCGGGAGAATCCCGGCAACACCCGTTTTGCTCTACCGATGTCTGCCGATCTTTCCCTGGAAAATGCCGGTCAGTGGATCGACCTGCCGACGGGCGACCGACTTTGGCTGCTTCGTCTGGAGGCGCCTGGTGCGGAAGGCCTGGCCGTTTTCTATCGCGACTTCCACTTGCCGAGGGGGGCGCGCCTGTTCATGATGGATGCGCAGGGGCGTCAGGTGCTCGGCGCATATACCGAACGAAATAACCGGGTCGGCGAACGCTTTATGACCGGCTTTGTTGCCGGCGAGGTGGCCATTTTGGAATACTTCGAACCGCGTCCGGTTCGAGGACAGGGCCGATTTACCATCTTTCGGGCTGATTTTGCCTATGACCGGGAGAAAATGGAGGCCCCCGACCCCGCCGTGGCCTTTGGCTTCGGGGAGTCGTCGACCTGCCACGTCAATGTCAATTGTCCGGTGGGTAGCGATTGGCAGGACGAGAAACGGGGCGTTTGCCGGATCATGATGACCCTCGTGGAGGGTACCGGTTGGTGCAGCGGCTCCTTGGTCAACAATGCCGAGAATGATGGGACGCAGTACCTGCTGAGTGGATTTCACTGCCAGGACGGCTACACGCCGGAATACGATCTGTGGCGTTTCGACTTCCAGTACGAAGGAACGGGCTGCCCGGATCCGGCGCAGGAGCCCGGATTTCTCTCGGTTCTGGGGGCGCAACTCGTGGCCGGCAGACAAGAATCCGACTTTCTTTTGCTCGAGATCCTTCCGGCCATCCCGAACTACTACGACGTCTATTTCAACGGCTGGAACCGGGCGGCTGCTCCGCCTTCCAGTTCGGTCCTGATCCATCATCCGCTGGCCGACATCCAGAAGATCTCCATCGATACGCAGGCGGCCATCGTACAAGCGACCCCACTGACCTGGAGCAACGGGGTGACCACGCCCGCCAATCACCACCTGCGGGTCGTGCTCGATATCGGCACTTTTGAGCCGGGCTCTTCGGGAGGACCCTTGTTCGGCCCCGATGGGCTGATCGTCGGTCAGCTCCACGGGGGCTTTGCCGGCTGCAATCAGGTGACCACCTATTCCGGCCGCTTTTCCGTGTCGTGGGACGCGGGGCCGAGTCCGGCCGAACGGCTTAAGGAGTGGCTCGATCCAAATAATACCGGACTGATGAGCGTGCCGGGCTACGATCCGCCCGCCGTGGCCAGCGGCGCTGTAAGCGGCCGCGTGCAAACCGAATGGGGCGAGGGCGTGGCCGGCGTCACGGTGACAGCCGACGGACAAACGGTGCAAGAGACCTTGGTTACCGACACCTCCGGTGTCTACGAGTTTCCGGACCTTCCGTTTGGGGAGGCCTACACGATTACCTTCGAAAAGAACTATGGCGCCGACAATGGCGTCACGACCCTCGATATGGTGTTCATCACCAAACACATTCTGGGCGTTGACCCGCTGGACAGTCCGCTCAAACTCATCGCCGCCGATGCCAATAACTCGAATGGGGTCAGCACGCTCGACATGGTCTACCTGAAGCTGGTTATTCTTACGCTGGAAGACGGCTTCCCGAATAATACCTCCTGGCGTTTTCTGCCGGTAGGGTTTCCCTTTTCGGATCCCGGCGACCCGTTTGCCGACAGCCCATTGCCGAACGCCATCGTCATCAATAATCTGGTTTCCGACCTGCTGGGGATCGATTTCTACGGGATCAAGGTAGGCGACGTCAACGAATCGGCTGATCCCTCAGAATAGCACACTCCTGCCTCCGCCGAGGCTACGGCAAGGCAAGCACACTCAACCTAACACTCAACTCAAACTCATTCCCATTCTCCACTTCCAACATACGGTCAATTGCCGGGGCGCCTTGCTCGACCTCTCCACGCCGCAGATCATGGGCATTCTGAATCTGACCCCTGATTCCTTTTTCGACGGCGGCCGGTACGGCGATCTCGATCTGGCGTTGCGCCAGGTCGACCAGATGCTGCAGGAAGGCGCTGCGATCATCGACCTGGGCGGAATGTCGTCGCGGCCGGGCGCCGAATTCATTTCAGTCGATGAAGAACTTCAGCGCGTCATGCCGGTCGTCGAAGCGGTCCGCCAGGCCTTTCCCGAGGCCATCCTCTCGATCGATACGGTGCGGGCTACAGTCGCCCGACAGGCCATCGAAGCCGGAGCGTCGATCGTCAACGATATTTCCGCCGGGAGCGTCGACCCGGAATTGTGGCCGACGGTAGCCGAACTGCAGGCGCCCTACGTACTCATGCATATGCAGGGGGTGCCGAGTACGATGCAGGATCGGCCAGAGTACGCAGATGTGAACCAGGAGGTCGTCGATTTTTTTATCGAAAAGACGGCTCAGTTGCGGGAGTTGGGCGTAAACGATATCTTGCTCGACGTGGGCTTCGGTTTTGGAAAGACCGTAGCACACAACTATTCCTTGCTCAAACACCTCCATCAGTTCCGCTTGCTCGACGCCCCTTTGCTGGTAGGGCTTTCGCGCAAATCGATGGTATGTAAGGTGTTGAATGTCAATCCGAAACAGGCTCTAAATGGAACCACTGCTTTGCACATGGTGGCCTTACAGCAGGGCGCGTCGATCCTGCGGGTCCACGATGTGCGCGAGGCTCGCGAGACGATCCGTTTGTGGCAACAACTCGACCAAACTTCCTGACCGACATGGCCCTACCCGCCGAACATAGGAACCCGATCACGGAAAGCGAGGTCAAGCGAAGCGTCCTGCAATTCCTCAAGACCTACTACAAGTACCGGCCTCGCGGGGAAAGTGAAACGATCGCCCGCCTGGACATGCGCGCAGAAGGTGGGATCATCGCCGACGGCCATCTGGCCTTTCAGAAAATGGACGGTTCTCCTTTCCTGGCTACCTTCGAAGCTACTGGCTACCATACGCGCGACGAGGTGCAGTTTCGGGTACAGGATCGCCTGTTGATCTGGGATAGCCTGACGGCCGCTTCCCTCCTCACCGCGTCGGCCCTCTACTATTTCTACATCGTGGAGGGGGTCGCCCTGCGACCGCTGGGCTTGTGGGGCAGTCTGGCTGTGGTCTGGCTTGGCCTGGTGCTGTTCTTTTTCGGATATCGCCTGCTCTTTCGCTCCCTGCAGCGCTATCGGTACATCTACGCGATCGAGCAGTTTAAACGCTATCATGCCGAAGAGCAGTGGGTCACGGTGGCGGAGGACGTCTTTTCCGGTCCGTACGATCCGTATCTGGTGGAGCTGAAGCGGCAATGTATCAGTCAGGGCTTCGGCCTGATCATGGTCGACGAAAAGCGGCATCCGCATCTGGTGATCACGCCGGCCCGTCAGGAGCTGTTCAACGGGCGGCGTCCGATCCTGCATTTTGCCGAGTTGGACAAGTGGCGCGAGCAAAAGTCTGCAAAAGAAACGGCCCCGGTATCCTGGCGCGATCGCCTGCGGCGGTCCTTGCGTTCGGTAACGCCGGAGTCTGTCTTGCGCTTCCAGCGCAGCTACCACAATCAATGGCTCATTATCGGGCTGTGTACGGCTTTGGTCGGCACTATCCTGTACCTGGAGTTCAAAGACCCCGAAGTGCAGTATGCCGACGAGGAGTTCCGGATCACCAGATTGCTGCCTCAGGACCAGGCGGAACCGGAACCGCTCTATTATTTCATCGATTCAGCGTTCCTGGACCAGTTCGGCCCGCCGCGTCCAGCCCGGGAGGTCGTGACGGGCCGGCCGAAGATCGTACAGCCGCCTCCGGAGGAAGAAGCGGCAGTGCCCCCGGAGGAAGAAAGCGAGTTGATCGCCGAAACCGATGCCGGCGAGGTGTCGGATTGCGCCCGTTTCTATAACCTCGACGGACCGAAATACCTGGTGGTGTACGGGATCTATCCGGATCAAGAAGAGGCCCTCGAGCAGCTCGACGAACTGCGCGATACGGAAACGGAGGTCAACCTGCTCTGGCTGGGATGTTTCGATCGACGCCTAGACCGTTATGCCCTTTTTATGGGATTGATCTACAATTCTGTCGAAGAGGCCGAACAGCAACGGGTCGCGTTCGATTCCCTCCTGGTCAAGGGAGGACTGACCGATCCGCCCTTGCAGGTGCGAGCCCTGATGATGAAAGAAGCCCCGACGGAAAAACCCCAATAGCAGATCCGATATGCCTCTCCTGACCACCTCGACCTACCACGCTCCGCGCTTGTTGCGCCCTGCCCATTTCAATACCGTGTACCCGGCCATGTTTCGGCGACTGCCAGAGGTGCGTTATCTGCGCGAGCGCTGGGAAACGCCCGATGGCGACTTTCTGGACCTCGACTGGGCCAGGGGACAAAACGATTGCCTGCTGATCGCCGTGCACGGACTGGAGGGGAGTTCGCAACGGTCGTACATCAAGGGCATGATCCGGGCCTTCGGACAAAAAGGCTGGGACGGACTGGGGTTTAACTTCCGCTCGTGCAGCGGCGAACTCAACCGCTGCCTGCACTCCTATCACATGGGGGCGACGGCCGATCTGGACTGGCTCATCCGCAAGGTCCTCGACCAGAGACGATACCGGCAGATCGCTCTGGTGGGTTTTAGCCTGGGGGGAAATGTGGTGCTGAAATACCTCGGCGAGCGCGGCGACGACCTGCCCGGCGAAGTGCGTTCGGCGGTGACCTTTTCAGTGCCCTGCCACCTCACATCTGCCAATCTGGAGATCCATAGCCGAAAGAATC
>JAGQXA010000286.1 GCA_020436865.1 Saprospiraceae bacterium
ATCGGCAACCGATTAGAGCGCCGCACCGGCTGTCATCCGGCCCTATTAACAGGCCCCGAACAGTAACCAAACACCACGCCATATGAACTCCCCCTCTACCTGTCGCTTGCCGGGTTGGTCCCGGCAGGGCGCGCTATGGGCTGCACTCTGCCTATGGTGCTGCCAGCTCGGGTTCAGCCAGCCCGATAGCCTACCCTGGCCGCCCGATCCTGAGTGTGGCAGCATTGTCACCACCGGCATTGCCGCCGTCACCTGCGGCACCATCGAAACGCTCCCCGTCGATGAGCGATTCACTTTCGGTCTGATCGACATCAACGGCGCCTTACCGGCCGCCGGCCGGATCGACGTCACGGCTTCTCAGGCCATGTATCATCACCCTTCCTGGCACGTCGATTCCATCGGAAACGTGTTCGGCATCACGATGGACCGCAGCGGAAATACCTATCTGGCCGCTTCCTCCAATTACGGCGCCGACTATCTGGCCGTAGCGGCCATCCTGCGATATGGAGAGATCGGCGGCGGCGCAGAAGACCTGGCGGCAGCCGGCACGGTGTACCGCATCGACGGACTTACCGGGCAGGCCTCCGTGTTTGCCGTGCTGCCACAACAGGAATTCTCCTTCACCCACCCTGCCTGTGAAACCGGAGTGCCGATCGATCGAGTTACCGGTCCGGGACTAGGCAATATCGTCTACAGCGAAACGACCGACCAGTTCTATGTCAGCAATTTTGAAGACGGGCGCATTTACCGCCTGGATGCCGCCGGAAATATCCTCGATTCCTATGACCCGCTGCAATACGATAACGGCGATCCCGGCACGCCGGAACTGCTCGACCTGGTCTATGGCCTCGATGTAACGGACGATGGCGGCCATCTGTTCTTCGGAACTGCCGGCACGGGACTGGACAGCATTCCGCAGCCAGCCATCTATTCCATTGCACTGAATACCGACGGAAGTTTCAATGGCACGATCAATGACAGTACACTTCCTGTCGGCGCTACCTGGAATAACTGGGTGGGCCTCCAGCAACTGCACTACGTTCTGCCGCCGCTCGAGCAGAGTTCGGTGTTTGCGGTCTCCGACCCCTCTTTCGTATCCGATCTCGAATTCACGCCCTCCGGCACCTTGCTGGTTGGCAACCGGGCCGGCTGTGATATGTCCGTTCATTCTTCCTACAACCATGGCGGGAATGCCTTCCTGCTGGGGGAAGTAGGAGGGATCTACAACGATCTGCTCGGCGTGATCTATACGACCGCAGGATCCGATACCGACAACAACGCCTATGGTGGAGTGGCGGTTTTCGAAAATCCCTCGGGCGAAAACGAGTTCGTCCTCTCCAGCGCCGATATGCTCTCCGAGGACGGCCCGCACGGGATCTGTACCCAACCGGAAGGGGTGTTCGGTACGCCCGGTATGCCCGCCGCGCCGGCCGGCCTGATCGGTTACATTCCCGCTCAAACGCAAGCCGACCTGAAGGGCATCGGAGGCGATGTCTACGTATTCAAGGCCTGCGAGGTGATCGCCTGTCCGACCGCGATCGAAGGCGAGGACGCGATCGTTTGCGGCGGCGAACCCTTCGATCTGCAATATACGCTTGAAGGCGACCCCACTACCGCGGTGGTGGTCTGGACGGATGCCGGCGGCGCGCCGGTCGACCCGGTCGGACTGGTGCTCGACAATGCCGAATGTGCGCCGGCCGTATACGAATTCACGGTCACGGCCGTCTGCGTCGAAGATACCACCCAGTTTGTGTCGGATGTCGTGCAGGTACTGGTCGGTCCGAACGACCTGAGCGCCTTCATCACGGTGATCGAAGAACCCTGCTTTGTCGATGTGGTCGTCGACTCGGCCTGTGTGGGTTTCCTGACGGTCATGGGCGACATTCCGGTGATCAGCCCGGGCGATTCGGGTACGGCCGTCGTGCAGATCGTGCATAACCTGCTTCCGAACTGCAACCCCCTGACGGTCGAGCTGAACTACAATTGCGTGTGCAACATCAGCGAGCTGAGCGCGACGCCCGGCGACTGCGACGACGGTGAATTCTTCGTCACCCTCGACTTCCTGTTCGAGAATGTCGGCGCGCAGTTCAAGGTCACCGATCAGGACGGCAACGATCTGGGCACTTTCGACTATGCCGATCTGCCCGTGGAGGTCGGCCCCTTCGTGGGTGACCCGACCATAACTTATACCTTGACCGTGATGGATATCGAGTTCGGCGACTGTATGGCCTCGATCGATGTCGGTCCGGTAGATTGTTCGCCGACCTGCATGGTCATGACCGGCGGCGCCATTTGCGAAGGCGAAGAACTCCTGTTGATGGAGGTCGGCGGCGATGCCGTGACCTGGTCGTGGAGTTCCGACCTGGGCGCCGATATCGTCGATCCGATGGAGCAGAACACGGCGGTCCTCAATGCCCAGAACGGCGAGATATTTACCGTAACCATCACCAATAGCGCCGGGGTCAGTAGTTCCTGTAGCGTGACGGCAGTGGTCAACGATCTGCCCGTCTGCGAAGCAAGCAACGACGGTCCGATCTGCGCCGGCGATTCGCTGCATCTCAGTGAGAGCGGCGGCGACGCCCTGAGCTGGATGTGGAGTTCGGATGGCGGCGCCGTGTTCGACGATCCGACCGCGCAAAATCCGACCGCTACGAATGTGAGCAATGGCGAGACCTTTACCGTGGTCGTTACCGACGCCAACGGTTGCATGAGCAGCTGCACCACCACGGCCGAAGTGTTCGATCCGCCGACCTGCAATGCCGGCAACGACGGTCCGATCTGTATAGGCGAGACCTTGCAGTTGACGGAAGACGGCGGCGATGCCGTGAGCTGGATGTGGAGTACCGATGGCGGCGCCGTGATCAGCGATCCGACCGTGCAGAATCCCACCGCTACGAACGTGAGCGATGGTGAGACCTTTACCGTCGTGATCACCGACGCCAACGGCTGTACGAGCAGTTGCAGCACCACGGCCACCGTGCTGCCTCCGCCGACGGTCGAAGCCGACAGCAACAGTCCGATCTGTGAGGGCGATCTGTTGTGGCTGACCTCCGAGGTGTCGGGCGGCACGCCTCCGTACACCTATAGCTGGACGCACCCGAACGGCTTCATGGCCAATACGGCGAGCGTTTTCATTTCCAACTCGACGGTCGACGATGCCGGCACCTACACCCTGGAAGTGACGGATGCCGCCGGATGTTCGGCCAGCTCTTCGACCTCCGTCGTGATCAACTTCAACCTCACCGATCCGGGTGAGATCGGCGGCGACGAGTATTTCTGCGGCCCCGGTTTCGATCCGGGCCCGATCTTCTCGGTGAGCCTTCCTTCCGGCGCTGTCGGACCCATCGAATACATCTGGATGAAGAAGGAGGCCGGCAGCAACTACTGGGAGGTTATTCCCGGCGCTACCGGACCGACCTACGATCCGGGGCCCATCTACGTGACTACGCAGTACATGCGTTGCGCCCGTATTTTCGGGTGTCTGCTGGTGGTGGAATCGAACATTGTGACCAAGACGATCGGCACCGAGGCGATCGCCGATCCGACCGGCTCCGCCTCGCCCTGCGTGGGCGAACTGGAATTGTATTCCGTGACGCCGCAAATGGGAGCGACGTATTCCTGGAACTTTGGCGCCGGCGCCACGCCGCAATTCGCCAATACTCCCGAAGTGGCCGTTACCTGGAGCAGCATGGGCCTGCGTAAGGTGACCGTAACGGTAACGACGGCCACCTGCACGGCGAACAACTACCTCGACGTATTCGTGACGGACAGTCCGGTCTACTGTGCCGGCAACGTCGCGCCGTCGGGCAAGGGAGCGCCGGTGGCCTCCTCGACGGAAAATACGGTGGAAGTATTCCCGAATCCCTTCACCGGAGAACTGCAGATCAAACTGGCCCGGTCGACCGACGACCGTCGGCAACTCCAGGTGTTCAATCTACAGGGCATCTCCCTGCAAACGGCCTGGATAGCGGCAGGCG
>JAGQXA010000287.1 GCA_020436865.1 Saprospiraceae bacterium
CCGTTGAGGTAGATCGTGGCCCGTTCGGGCTCGACGACCAGGGCCACATGGCTCCATTCGTCGGCTTCCGCTACGGCGCCCGATGACCACCACCACTGGCCGTTGTCCCAGTGATATCCCAACTCGTTATTGTCGCGAAAGTTCAGTCCGGCCGTAGTACTCCCTCCCCGGCAGAAAGCGATGCCTGCAAAAGAGTTCTGCATGCCTTCAGGTTTGATCCAAGCGCTGATCGTAAAAGTGTTGGTCGGTTCGTTCAGCGCGCCGAAGGTGGCATAGTCGCCCTGGTTGCCGCCCAGAGAAAGCGCGTCGCCGGGGATCGTATCGGGCTGACATTGACTGAACACGGTCACCATTCCCGGGATGGTTTGACTATTGGAAAGTCCATTTCCGTCGGTGACGGTCAAGGTGACGTCGTAGGTTCCTTCGGCGCCGAACAGGACCTTCGGATCTCGATCGGTTAGCGAGCTGACGTACGAAGGTTCGGGATCGAACGACCACTCCCAGCTCGCTCCATCGTGGTTCAGAATGGAGTAGCAATCGAAAGCAACGGTATCGCGCGAGCAGAATAAGGTGTCGCGGTAAGTGATCGGCTGGGCTAAGGGGGTAATAGCCTGTGCCAAGGGCGCTTCCCAAATGCCCCGGCCGTAAGTGGCGAGGCGGAGCTTGCCGTCGCGAAAGAACGGGCGCATTTCCAGAGAATTGACGATCAGCGGCAGACCGAGGCTGTAGTCGATCCAGTCTTGCTGAGCGCCGTCCCAGTAGAATACGCCCGCATTAGTAGCGAGATAGACCAGTCCGGGAGAGCCCGACTGAAAGAAGAGGTCTTTGGGCCGCTCACCGTTCAGCGTGGCGGTCGTGCGGTTGGCCCAGCTTTGCCCGCCGTTGAGGGAAGAAAACACCTTCGAACCATTATTGCCCGAATTGGCGGCGACCCAAATCTCGTCCGGATCTTCCGGGTTGACGTCGATCTCCAGTCGCCAGGTGTTGGTGGGCACCGCGGAAGCCTGCTGCCAGGTCAGTCCGCCGTCGGCACTGCGATGGATGTCGCAATCATCCCAGTAACCGCCCCCTGGCTGGAAAACGCAATACAAAACCTCTGGATTGGAGCGGGCGATGGCAATCTCAAAGACGCGGCCATTCTGCCCGAAATCGTGCAGTAATTCAAAAGAACTGCCGCCATTGGTCGATTTCCAGATACCGCTGCCGATGCCTGCATAGAGGTGGTCGGCATAGCGCGGATCGAAGTAGATTCCGGAGGAAGAAGACTCCACATAGCTTTCATTCGGCACGATGGGGAGGGCCGGATGGCTCACGAAACTACCGGCCAGGTCGTTGGCGGCTTCGCGAACCTGCGTGTTGCCCGTCCAGCCTTGCGCATAGTAGGTCTTCCGGCTTTCGATCGGGTGTACGTAACCGGTGGCCTCTTCTACCCCACCGGCCTGTTTGTAATTGCCCAGACCGTAGGCCTCGTAGTAAATGCCGTTGCCGTTGTGATATTTGCCGCCGACGAGGACGTCTTCGTTCCAGCCGGAGCCGAACCCCCAATAGTCTGCGCCAACGATACCGGTCTTGCGCGACTCATGCGACTGCAAGAGATCGGTCGAGTAGTTGAGCCCCCCGTCGGAAGCAACCCATACTTCGTCGCCGAGCACTTCGAGGTCCTGAATGTCGGCATGGATCAGCGAAAGGCGCTGAGAATTGGCTGCCCCGATCGGAATGAAGGTCTCGCCGCCGTCGGAGGATTCGTTCAGGCGGATGGTACCCACCCAGATCAGGTCGGGATCGAGGTCGGAAACCTCCAGGTCGAAATTGTAGAAACCCTGATGGTAACCGTCGTTATAGGCGGCGGGGTTGTAGTTATTGGGATAGGGGCCGCCGTCTTGACCGCTCGGATTCGACCAGGTCTCGCCCGCATCGTCGCTGCGATAGACGCCGATCCAACCGTTATCGTCGAGCTTGCTGTCGCCGATCAGTCCGGCGTAAACCCGTTCGGGAGCGGCGGCGGTCACGGCGATCTTAGCCCCGAATTCCTGAGCATTGGCAGGGTCGGCGGGCACATACCAGCCGATGTCTTTGAGATCCCAGTTCTGCCCACCGTCGGTCGA